>JAEWGR010000166.1 GCA_023388195.1 Bacillota bacterium | reverse complement strand
CTGCTGCTCAGTAGCGGCCGAAACACTCTGCGTTTCAGCGGCTGTCTCACGGCTGATTCTGTCAATCTCCCGCACCGTTGTCACAATCTGCTGACTGCCGGCCGCCATCTGCTGAACGGACAGCGATACCTCACCAATCTGACCGGAAACCTGGTTAATCAGGCTGACAATCTCTTTAAAAGCCTGGCCGGCTGAGTTAACGACCGCCGTACCTTCGGTTACTTCACGGGTTCCTGTGCTCATAGCGGCCACAGCCTTGTCCGTATCGGCCTGGATGGTACCGATAAGGGCCCCGATTTGTTTGGCGGCTGCCTCCGATTGTTCCGCCAGTTTCCGCACCTCATCAGCAACAACGGCAAAACCACGCCCCTGCTCGCCGGCCCGGGCAGCCTCAATGGCGGCATTAAGAGCCAATAGATTGGTTTGGCCGGCAATACCGGCAATGGTATTGACTATCTGGCCAATCTCCTGGGAACGGGCCCCCAGTTCACTAACAACACCAGCCGAATGATTAACCGTTCTTTCGATATCAGCCATCTTATGGATAGCCAGGCTAACCGCTTCATTGCCAGCCTGGGCTGCACCGGCAGTTTTATTCGACATTTCGGCAACCGCATTGGAGTTGACAGCAGCCTGCTTAATACCTGATGAGATCTGTTCGACAACTTCCATGGCGGCGTCCACACTATGTAACTGCGTATCAGCCCCCTGGGCCACCTGCATGATACTGTCCGCCACTTGCTCGGTGGCTCTCGCAGTCTGCTCGGCACTGGCTGTTAGTTCCTGACTGCTGGCCGCCACCAGCTCAGCATTTGTCATTACATTACGGATAATTTCCTTTATATTGTTGACCATAGAATTCAACGTAGCGGCTATGGCCCCCAGCTCATCATCAGCGGCATGGTGGATCGGCTGGGTAAAGTCACCGGTAGCGTATATACGCGCCTTCTCCACAACCTCCCGGAAAGGCCGGCGCAGACGCAGCGCCATAATTACGCACACGACGCTGATCAAAAGTACGAACACGCTGACTACAATTACGGTGGAACGCACAGCCCCGGCCTCACTGACCGACAGCTGGCTGGCCTGATGCAAAATCGCCGTATTGTCGGCAGACAGAGCCTGCAATTCTTTATGTATCTGGGCAGCCACCGGCACAAGGGCGGCATTTACCTCATAGGGCTTACGCTGGCCGCTGAACACCTGATGCAGGCCGGCATCATACTGATCAATCAATTTGATAATGGATTCGATCTCCTGACGTTTTTCCGGCCTGGCAATCTCCAGATTCTTTTTCAACAGGCCTCTGGCCGTTTCGATGCTTTTCTTATAATGATCAATCTGGCTGGCATCATTATAGAGTGCATAAGCCCGGTACTGGCCGGCGGCATTGGCAAAATGATAAGCAGCCTGCAGCTGCAGCACAGCCCGGTCTTTAGACTGATCAACAATAGCCTGATTGCTAATGATATTGGTCAGACCGTAAAACGAGTAGCCTGCCAAAACAATAACTCCGGCCAATATTACCAGATAACCGGTAATGGTGCGATTTACGATTCCCATCTTTAACATACAAAACATCTCCCTGTACTATCTGCATAATTTAATATGTATGAAGAATCATTATTGATTATACGTCCAATACAGTTTTTTAGCAAGCTAATTCGGGGACCGGCCAGTCACCTGTCCGGCTTTAGGATTTTGCCCCAGACTGGCGCCCAAAGCCTTCACCCCTGGCTGATTTCGACCACAGGGCAGAAAATTTCTCCGGCAGAGTCAGTAGGTTGAGCCGCCTTGGGGCGAAACGCGACTGACCGCCGGCAGATCTTATGAGTATTGTTAACGAGGTAGGTACGGTTCCTCACGCAGTATGTATAAGAACATAGCAAAGCTCCTGCTGTTAATTTGGCAGCAGGTGGCGCCGCTGCGGCCCTGACGAGGAACGCAGATGGCCAACCGCCTGCATAGTTTCACAACAGGACTGCTGACCCCGGCCAATGAATACCGTTGGTATTCATTGAACTCCTCATGATCCAAGTGCAGGCACTAGTAAAAAAATTGGCTGCGATCGCGAAAACTTGCGGCTATAAATAAAGCAATATGTCGGCAACAGCTTTTCAGCCGGAATTAGCTGTTTAGCCCTTGTTTTTCCTAACTATTTTTTCGTAGATGTACTATGCCGCAAGTCGTTCCCTTCATAGATGTCTAATACCGGATATTCATGGTTCGGTGCCTGGGCGTACACGGCCGGGGGCGATTCAGCGAGACTAAAGCTTTCCACAGCTGTTGCCGGTTCAGACGCATAGATAACTGCCGCCACCGGTGCAGCCATGATAAGTAAGGTGGTAAAAAAACTTAGGGTGTTAGTTAATAGCCGTTTGATTAAAATTTCCATTTTTACTCTCCCTTAACAATTATTCTCCGGTACCTCATGTCTTTATTCTAGCGTAGATATTTTAGTATTTCTTTTGAAAATACCGTCCGGGCAAAAATTAAAAAGCATCTGCCATTCAGTGCAGATGCTTCTTAATTTATTTACCTAACTATCTACAATCAGGAATCAGCCTGTTGTTCCTGTTTAGGCATCGGTCCATGGCCTCTGTGCATCAGGCCTTCCGTATTAATCATCTTGGTTACGCGTTCTTCCATATTGGCTTTCATTTTGTCTGCCTGCTCAGTTGTAAGCCGGCCGGCCTGCACACCGGCGTCCAGGCGCTCCGTCATTTGGGCAACCAGGAAATCCTTAAGTTCCTGCTCGGAAACGCCATGCTTTTCGGCGACCGCAACCAATGTCTTTTCCGCCTTAAGTTCACTACGGAGCGTCTCGGCATCTATATTCAAAAAGGATAACAGCTTCTCATTGGCAAAAGGTGCGTGCCCCACCATTGGACCATGCTGGAAAGGCCCTTTTCCATTGATCATCTTAGTGACTTGCTCAGGCATACCACTTTTCATTTTTTCTGCCTGCTCAGCCGTTAAACGCCCGGCCTTCACGCCGGCCTCCAGGCGCTGGGTCATTTGTTTTTCCAGGAATGTCTGCAGTTTTTGTTCAGATACACCATGTTCTTTGGCAACAGCCGCTAACGTTTTACCGGCCTTCATTTCTTCCTTAAATGTTTTATCATCTATCTTCAGCAGTGTAAGCAGTTTGTTGTATTCTTCTTTGAAGCCTTTTTCCCTGCCATCCCTTTTATCAAATGCCGCCTGCTTGGTGGTGCCATTGCCGGTATCAGCCTGCACCGGCCCTACAGCCGCCATCGCCAATCCATTGGCGGTAATCATCGCCGCAACCCCTACGGCCAGCAACCATTTACTATTTTTATTCATTCTATTTACCATCCTCTCATTTTCAAATTCCCTAGCCGAAGCTATACCTGTATTATGAACCACGAATTTTAGAAATCCTTTTGAAAAGGAAAAAACTAGTGACTCAAGGGGACGGTGACTCAAGGGGACGGATCTTTTGAGTCATTTTGGGCATGAGGGTGAAGTCCCTTTATCTGGCCTGACTAAATAACGGTCAGTTAAATTTCCTGCCTGTTTTGTAAACATAATCGTTAATTGTCTATGTTAATTATAGACAATTAACTTTACTATCTTGAATTATTTTAGATGTTAGCTTATAATATCTACAGAAGCAGCAAACAATATGATGAGGTGTTTATAATGCATGATTTATCTGATCTATTTTGGCAGGCATCACTAGCTGAAATAAAGCAGGGCTATATCTACCAGCAGCATAGTGATGAGTTTACCTGCCTCATCTGCGGACAAAGCTTTGATAATGGTATTATTTATCCGCATGCTGCCAAGCTGTATGAAGCAAAGAAATATATCCAGCTGCATATTGAACAACACCATCATTCAGCTTTTGATTATCTTCTAAACCTTGATAAGAAACTGACAGGTCTTACAGACCATCAGAAAACAATTCTGCAACTCTTTTACCAAGGCCTGAATGATAACGAGGTGGCCAAAGAACTTGGTACCGGCAGCACCTCAACAATCCGCAATCACCGCTTCACACTGCGGGAAAAACAAAAACAGGCGAAGGTATTTTTAGCTATCATGGAGCTGCTGGAAGAGCAGCTTCCCAAAAAAAATAACTTTATCCATATTCCCCGCAATACCAGAAACATTGATGACCGGTTTGCCATTACCGAGCAGGAAAATGCCGGCATTCTGGCAGCCTGTTTCCCTCAGGGACCGGACGGGCCGCTTGACTCCTTTCCCTTAAAAGAAAAAAAGCGGGTTGCCATTTTAAGACATCTTGTCAAAAAATTCGAACCCACGAAAACCTATACTGAAAAAGAAGTCAATGATATCTTAAAACCCCTGTACAGTGATTATGTACTATTGCGCCGGTATCTAATTGAATATGGCTTTATGAATCGGACCCAGGACGGCAGTTCCTATTGGGTTCTGCCGTAAATAAGACAAAAGGAGCTGGAAGAATGGATAGACGTAAGGAACTCAAACTGGCCTATAAAGAGACACCGCGCCCGATGGGCGTGTATCAGATTAAAAATACCGTGACCGGCAAGCTTTTTATCGGCAGCAGCCTGGACTTGCCAGGCAAGTTCAATAGCAACCGGTTTCAATTAAATGTCAAATCCCATCGCAATCCCAAACTGCAGGCAGACTGGAATTTGTACGGTGAAAACGCATTTACCTTTGAAGTGCTGGAGAGCATCAATTCGGAAAAAACAGCAAAAGATTGCTGGCGCGACGCGGTTGTAGAACTGGAGGAAAAATGGCTTGACGCCTTGCAGCCATATGATGATAAAGGCTATAATACGCGGGTCAAACAAGTAACAGCCACCAACAATACACGGTAGAAAACAGTAACCCCAGGCAGTCGAGATGCCTGGGGTTACTGTTTTTATATATATGTCACGGCCTTTAGTTCACCCTGAACCGTCAGATCACTTTTTCGGCGCAAAAGAACTGGCCGCCCTTGCTCTACATTACAGGCCGGACGGGGTAATAGCAAGCTGGGCCGTCATATTCCAGCGCAATCGCTCGTCCCAGCTGTCAGGGGCAATGGTAACCGTATAAGTCATGTCACCGCGTTTCTTTTCCCCATAGGCTCTAATGGACTTTACTTTTCCCGCTAACTCCAAGCCGGGTATACCGTCAAAGGTCAAGGCCACCGGATCATTACGCTTGACCCTGGCAATAGTAAGTTCTGTTAAATCATCGCTGCGAATCTCCCATTCGCTTTGGTCGGCGATTCGCACTAACACCGTACCGATGCTGGCATGTTCGCCAACCTTAACATCCAAAAAGGCTACCGTACCGCTGATCGCGGCTTTAAGTTCAGTTTTATCAAGCAAACCTTCGGCCTCAACTAACCGGGCCTCCTGTGTTTTCAACTCGGCCTGGGCCTGAGCCAATGCCGCCTGGTTTCTGTCAGCGGCTGTCTTAGCCTGCTCAAGCTGTTGCCTGGAGGTGGCACCGGCAGTTTCCAGGCGTTGTTGCCGCTCCAGTTCGCGGACAGCGTCGTCCAGATTAATTCTCGCCTGCTCCACCGCCGCCGCCGCGCGGCTGATATCGGCACCGGTACTGCCAACCCGGGCCTGGTAATCCTGCCGTATCAGCCGGATAAGCGGCTGACCGGCGGCTACAGTATCACCCTCCCGCACCAGAACCTCACCGACGGTACCATCTACCGGCATCACCATCTGCGCATAGCGTACGGGAAAAATAATGCCCTCAGCCAATACCCGGTTATCCGCTTTAACCGGCGGCAACTCCTTTTTCTCTCCCTGGCGCCCGTTATAAAACCACCATCCACCTGCAATCAGTGCCACAATAGCAACAACGATCAGCGCCGGCAGCCAGCCCTTTGCTTTCATCAGCTTCGTCTCCTCGCTTCCCCTGAATTATAATCTTATTCGTAACTTAATACTTCCCGCACACTCAGTCTGGCAGCATTCCAGGCCGGCAGTAAACTGGCCAGAACCGACAGCAGGGTCGAGAGCGCCAGCCATATACCCACACCAAGGAAACTGAAGGAAAACGCCAGCGGGCTCTGCAAAAAGAGCACGCCTACCTGATAACTCAGCAGCGCGGCCACCGGCAACGCTAATATAGCCCCTAACAGCCAGCTTAATATGCCAATACATAACGCCTCAACGACAAACACCTTGCCAATAGCCACTCCGGAAGCGCCAATAGCCCGCATAATCCCGATCTCACGGGTTCGCTCCAGGACATTAATTCCCATTGTCCCCATAAGCCCCAAAGCGCCGACAACAGCCAGCAATACAGCCATCAACAACAAAAAGACGGTCAGTATGTCGAACTGCGACCTGATACGCTGCTTCTGCTCCCAGGTAATATCAACACTTTGCACCCGCAGATTATTTTGCTTCAGATGTTCTTCCAGTCGGCGGCCCAAATTGCTTTGCTCTGCCGGATCGGCCGATTGCGCTACAATCTGGACAGACCGGGCCCCGCCCGCCTCCTGCACCGCTGCGGTAAACCAGGGATAGGGAGCATACGCAATCGGCCCGGTTAAGGTGCTTTTTGCTATCCCAACTACAGTAAAGTGCAGCTTGCGGGTACCGATCTTAATGACTGCCGGGCTGCCTACCTGTAGTTGCGGACTATCTTTCAGGGTTTCCGTATTGACAACCAAAGCGCTTTCATCGTCGTCCACCAGCCAGCGCCCGTCAATAATCTGGGGCTGAATCATGACCGAGTTAACCGGCGGTGCTAAAATAAAGACATTTTTACTGGCTTCATCTTCCGATTGTTTCTGTTCATCCCTGAGTATCCGGCCTGAGGAAAACCCCCAGGACTCAGCCGCTTTGACACCGGGCACCTTAAGAACCTCATGTTCAATCCTTGAGGCCCGGTAATTCTGAGTAAAGCCGACAGACACATCATAGTGAAAATAATCAAGAGCAGCATCCAGGGTCGAATACAGGGAGGACCGGATGGAAAACACGGCCATAAATACGGTTCCTGCCACCGTAAGTGTCAGTAAGGTCAGAGCCAGCCGCCCTTTACGGCGAAAGGTATTACGCAAAGAAAGCAATACCGGCCGGGGCAATTGCTTCAGCCTGTCCAGCAGGCGGTCAATATAAAGATCCAGCCGCCCCTTGGGCGCCACACTGCCCAAACCATAATCACTGACTGCTTCCCGTACAGTGATGCCGGTACCCCGCCAGACCGGCCAGACAGCAGCCAGGATTGGCACAACAATCGCGGCGGCAGCCTCAAGCAGAAATACTCTTGCCGGCAATTCGAGCCCACCCGAATCAAAGTTGAAAACCTGGGCCATAAACCCGGTTACCACACTGGCCGCCAGTGCCCCGAGCGGGGCGGCAACAGCCAGTGCCAGCACACCAAAAGCCCCTACCAGAATCAAATACATGCGCAAAATCTGATTGCGCCGCGCGCCGATAGCCTTCATGATGCCGATCTGGCGCACCTGCTGCGTCAAAATCGCAGATACTGTGTTAACTAATAAAAAAGTGCCTAACAACAGGGATAATACCCCGAGGACGGTTAACAACAGCAGCAGGGCGTTAATAATCCCCTGCAGTTGATGCTCTCCCGGTTTATTTACCTGCAGCCAGAACACGGTTGTGTCCCCCTGCTCCAGCTTACTCCAGGCGCGGCGGCCAATAGCCTCAATCGGCGCCGTCTCCTTGCCCTGCAGCACCCAGGGCTCAACCACAAAATTCACCTGGTCCAGGCGGCGCTCCTCATCCAGCTTCTCCAGTGTATCCATATTGATGTAGCCGTAGGAACGGCCGCTGAACAAACTGGGGATCTGACTGGAATCATACACGATACCGGTAACCTTCAGGGTACGCTTACGGCCGGCAGCGGTTTCCACCTGAATGCTGCTGCCGGTTTGTACTCCCAGTTCTGACAGTGATGACCGTTCCAGCAAAACATCACCGTCGCCAGGCGGCCAGGCCCCACTCTGGCTTTTAACAAGATTCACCTTTTGCTTTTGGTAATCCGGAATGGCTGTCAGGTACATCTGCCGCCATTCCCCGCCGGCGGTATGAACCCGCAGGTCGACATTGCGCCGGCCTTCAGCCTCTTTAACCCCGCGGAGGCTGCGGATGCTGTCCACCAGCTCCTCGTCAAAGGGGTCGGCATACACACTGGCGCTGGCCGGGGCGGCCGACGTCCAGCTTAAGGCCAGATCCCGCTCAAACATCAGGTAAGAGCTGTAAAGCATCCCGACGGAAAAAACGCCAACCGTGATGGAAAGGACAACAAGCAGCGTTCGCAGCTTATTGCCCCATAAATCAGCCAGAACCTTGCGCCAGCGGGGCGAAACCAGCAAATATTCAAACATGGCTTCCCTCCCCGTCGGTAAGGATTTGCCCATCGTAAACCGTAACAATCCGCCCGCTGCGGCTGGCCAAATCATTGTCATGAGTCACCATCAAAATTGTTTTGCCCTGACCGGCCAACTCTTTAAATAAGTCAATGACAACCGTTGCCGTCTTGCTGTCAAGATTGCCGGTCGGTTCGTCGGCGACCAGCAAGGGCGGATCATTGGCCAGCGACCGGGCAATAGCCACCCGCTGCTGCTGCCCGCCTGATAGGTTAGCAGGCAGCTTATGCGCCTGCTCTTCCACCCCGACTAATTCCAGCAGCTTAAGGGCCTGTCGCGGTCTTGCCAGCCGGTCATAAACATTGCAAAAATCCATTGGCAGCATAACGTTTTCCAACACGGTTAAGGTCGGCAGCAGTTGGAAGAACTGAAACACCACCCCGACTGTCCGTCCCCGCCAGACGGCAATCTGGTTCTCCGTTAATGTATGTACCGGCGTGCCGGCCACCCATACCTCCCCGCTGGTCGGCCGGTCAATACCTGTAATCATATTAATCAGCGTCGATTTACCACTGCCTGACTTGCCCACAACAGCGACAAACTCACCGCCGGCCACCTGCAGGTCTACGCCTCTTAAAGCAGTGAACTCACCGGCCCCGGTCACATAGGTTTTATGTACTGCCGTGAGCTCAACCGCAGCCGCTGCCGCCCGGGGTTCCGGCAGCTCTGCACTCATCAGCCCGGACAACCATTTTCCAAACATATTTCCCTCCATCCTGCTCGTGACCATCAGGTGATTAGTAGTTTCGGACGTTCCCGCGGGTCAGGCCCTTGCAACAATACTTTGGCTCAGACCGGTTATCCGTGCGATTTGCCACGTTGACACTCCGTTTAATTGCTTTATTTTATGTAAGATACGATTTCGTTTTTGCTTATCCATGTTTGGCAGTGCGGCAAAACTGCCACTGCCGATACACTCCTGAATCAGAAGCCGGGCCTGGGCGTCGGTCGGTTTGAACACATCATTCATTTCAATGCAGGCAGCGGCTGCCTGTTCATCCGTAAATACTTGCAGCTGCTGTACGGCTTTTTCCCGGTTCTGACCAAAAATGCCCAGGATAAAATCAGTCTCGGTGATGATATTGCTGCCAATATATTCGGCATAACTGCTCCAGGCATATTCCGCGCAGCAGGCCACGATACCGGCCTGCACCGGGTTTTGGTGAATATAACGCAACACAGTTAACAGATAAGGCTCGTCTTCAATCACTTCACTCTTAAAACGGTCCTGGAACAAATGCCCGCACCGCTGATATTTGTGATTATACCAGGCCACATAGCTGACACCTATTTTTTTAATAAAACCGGCGATGGGCTCCGGGCCCTCTTTAAGCAGCAGATGGATATGGTTATCCATGAGACAATAGCCATAAATCAGGCATTGGCATTTTTCCCGGTATACTTGCAGGCAGCTAAGAAACTTTTTTCTATCCTCATTATCGTTAAAAATGACCTGCTTGTTAATACCGCGTAAAATGATATGATAAATGCCGGTCTGGCTGTTTTGCCGGGCTTGCCTGGGCATAATTTCACCTCCTGCAATAATGATAGCATAACCTGGCAAATGACTCAAGAGAACCGTCCCCTTGAGTCATTTGAGACAAAGAGAAAGCCCCGGTTAGGGGGCTTTCGGCAGGGTTTTATTAGAATAGGCCACTGACCTTGCCTGTGTTTACATCAACGTCGATGCGGCGATAGGCAGGGTCGGAGCTGGTGCCCGGCATCAGGCTGATAGCGCCGGCCATCGGGCAGAGGAATTTAGCACCGCCATAAACCAATACATCTCTGATTGGCAGCCGCCAGCCTTTGGGGACGCCTTTCCAGGTTGGTTCATGCGACAGGGACAGGTGAGATTTAACCATCATTGTGCAGTAGTCGGCATATTTAGGATCAGCCTCAAATCTCTTGGCTTTCTCTTCAGCCAGCGGTGCCCAATCAACGCCATCGGCGCCGTAGACTTCTTTGGCGATCCGCTCAACCCGCTGCCGCAGCGGCATTTCCAGCGGATAGAGATATTCGAAGTTCACTTCTTCCTTGCAGGCATCCATAACAGCGTCTGCCAGATCCAGAGCGCCGTCGCCACCCTTTAACCAATGCTCGGAAACAGCGGCGCGGGCACCGGCCTGTTCGGCAATTCTCTTGACCAGGGCATGCTCAGCCGGGGTATCGGTGTAGAAGGCGTTAATGCAAACAACCGGTTTGATGCCGGACTTCTTGATCATATTGATCAGATGCACCATATTCTCGCAGCCTTTTTCCAGAAGACCCAGGTTTTCCTTAGTATATTCATCAGGCAACGGCCGCCCCGGTACTACGGTAGGGCCGCCGCCATGCATCTTCAAGGCGCGTACAGTGGCTACCAGGATCGAGACGTTTGGCTTCAGACCGCTCAGGCGGCATTTTACGTTCCAGAATTTTTCAAAACCGATATCAGCAGCAAAACCGGACTCGGTAACATGATAATCAAAGCACTTCAGGCCGATGCGGTCAGCGATAATGGACGACTGACCAATAGCAATATTAGCAAACGGACCGGCATGAACAAAACAAGGCTGACCTTCCACGGTGGCGCACAGGGTCGGGTTGATCGTATTGCGCATCCAGGCAGTCATGGCGCCGTCGACTTCCAGGTCGCCGGTGGTAACCGGGTTACCCTGACGGTCATAACCAACCACAATGTGTTTGAAACGTTCCCGCATATCGGCCAGATCTCTGGCAACAGCCAGGATAGCCATCAGTTCAGAGCCAACGGCGATACCAAACTTGGAGTGCATCATAAAGCCGTCTTTTTTACCGCCCAGACCGATGATGATATTACGCAGGCCCTGAGCAGCAAAGTCCAGAACCCAGCCCATTTCAATATTCTTCGGATCAATATCCAGTCGCCGCAGACCACGTTTTGCCAACTCGGCATCGGTATAATTGGCTTCATGCTGCATGCGGGCATTCATGGCAACCATAGCCAGATTGTGGGCATTCATAATGTCATTGATATCCCCGGTCAGGCCCAGGGAAAACTCGGTCATCGGGATCAGGAGGGCATTACCGCCACCGGCAGCAGTGCCTTTAACATTCATAGTCGGGCCGCCGGAAGGCTGACGCAGGGCACCGCCAACATTTACGCCGCGTTTTCCCAGGCCTTCCATAATACCGATGGAAGTGGTTGATTTGCCTTCTCCCAATGGAGTCGGCGTGATTGCGGTTACTTCAATGTATTTGCCGTCCGGTTTATTTTTCAGGCGGTCAATTACTTTCAGGAAATCAATCTTCGGCGTCTTGCCGTAGGGAATTATCTCATCTTTTTGAAGCCCCATCATCTCTTGGTACTGCTCGGTAGTAGGGATATTGCCCTCTGCCGCTTCTGCGATTTGCCAGTCCTTCAATACTGTAGGATCCCAAGCCATAAAAATACATCCCCCTCTTTTTTAAATAACAGATTGGTTATTACCTGAACTTATATCCGGACTCCTGGAACACCTCCCTGTTGCTTATTTTCCTATGCCCTGCATTGCAAAGCGCCGGGTAAAGGTAAACCTGAACCGGAAAGGAAAAACTCAGATAGATTTAAACTCCGTGCGCGCTGATGAGTAGTAAAATGCAATTGGATTTACTTAAAATGGCCGATTTCACATAATTCTGAAATTGCATTTTATTCCGATTCCTGGTTGTACAACAACTTATATATACATCTATGTAACCTTTTGTAATTGCTGTTAATTAATCCCATGGTTTTTTACATTCTACATTGATACGCTATTTCCTACCTGTAAAAAATATTTTTTTCACATTTCATAATATTAAGTTAAATTTAACAATATCTCTATTAAAAGCACTTCAATTTACAATTATTTCTCTTTTACAACCTTTACGTCAGCAACTGTTTCACCCCTCCTCATACCGACAAGCCGTATTCCCGTTGAAAAAGCAACCGGCTTAAGACAAATTCCCAACCGGCGGCAGCTGCCCGGCTGCCGTCTTCGGCCGCAAAATAAGAAAAACTTGGCTTGTGCCAAATCCCTCAGGGCGATAGCAGAAGCCGCCTGTACCCTTTAGGGTATAGGCGTTTTTATGTCTACAAATTATTATAAAGTCTGGTAGATTAATAAGACCTGCAAACACTAACAGCGTTTGCAGGTCTTATAGCAGGCCTCTGAACAGGCTTATAAATCCATAATAATCGGCAGGATCATCGGCCGGCGCCCGGTTTTGGAGAACAGGAACTTGGCCAGGGCTTCCCTAATGCCGGCTTTAAGCGGCGCCCACTGGGTAATCGGCTGATTTTCGAACCGTTCCAAAACGGTTTTTACTATTTTCCGAGACTCCTCCATCAGAGCCTCCGAATCCCGCACATAGACAAACCCCCGGGAAACAATGTCAGGGCCGTCAAGAATGCTGCCCTTGCTTTTGTCAAGAGTTACAACCACAATTAACACACCGTCCTGAGACAACTGACGCCGGTCCCTGATTACAATATTGCCGACATCGCCGACCCCCAGGCCGTCCACAAAAATTTTGCCGGCAGTCACCTTACCGGCCATACGTCCGGTCTCGGCAGTAAACTCAAAAACATGACCGTTTTCGCCAATAAAGACATTTTCTTTGGGTATCCCTAATTCATTGGCCAGCTTGCCATGATGCTTGAGCATCCGGTGCTCGCCGTGTACAGGAATAAGGAATTTGGGCCGGGTCAGATTCAGTATGAGCTTAAGTTCCTCCTGGCTGGCATGGCCGGACACATGTATCCCGGATGTCCGTTCATAAACGACATGGATGCCGGCCCGGAGTAAGGCATCAATTGTGCGGCCGATAGACCGCTCATTGCCGGGTATCGGGCTGGCCGCAATCAGCACAGTATCCCCGTGTCCCAATTCCAGACTACGATGATTCCTGGAGGCCAGCCGGCTCAATGCCGCCATAGGCTCCCCCTGACTGCCGGTGGTCAAAATCAGCATTTGGCTATCCGGATAACGGTTGATTTCATCAACACTGATTAGAATGCCTTCGGGAATAGTCATATAGCCAAGCTCTTGCGCCTTAGTGATAACCGTTACCATGCTCCGGCCCAGCAGGGCCACTTTACGGCCATAGCGGCAGGCTGAATTTATGGCCTGCTGCAGCCTCGGCACGTTGGAAGCAAACGTAGTCAGGATAATCCGCCCCTTGGCAGAGCGGAAATGCTCGTCTAACGCCACACTGACAGTACGTTCCGATTTGGTGTAGCCCGGGCGCTCGGCATTAGTGCTGTCCGACATCAACACCAGGACACCGTCATTACCTAGTTCGGCAAATTTATGGATATCAATCATTTGCCCGTCCACCGGGGTTTGATCGATTTTAAAGTCACCTGTGTGCACAACGGTTCCTATGGGGGTTTTAAAGTAAATCCCCAACGCATCGGCAATCGAGTGATTAACCCGGATAAAACCAACCTCAAACTGCCCAAGGGTCAATGAATCGCCGGGAGCCACAGGAATAAGGTTATGAGCAGAGACATCATATTCCTTAAGCCGTCCTTCTACCAGCCCCAGGGTAAGGCGGGAACCATACACAGGCACATCGACCTGACGCAGCAGATAAAACAAAGAGCCAATATGATCCTCATGACCATGGGTTAAAACAACAGCCCGGATTTTATCTTTATTTTCTATTAGATAGGACATGTCAGGTATCACCAAATCAATACCCAGCATGTCCTCTTCCGGGAAAGCCAGACCTGAATCCAGGATAATGATGTCATCACCATAACGGAACACCGTCATATTTTTCCCGATTTCGCCGAGTCCCCCCAGCGGTATAATAAGTAGTTTGTCGTTCTTTTTCAACTGGAACCTCCAATATCAATTTAATTCTATTAATTTCTTTGACAAAATTAGAAACTAGGACCTGGGCAGGTCCTAGTTTTACGCAACGTTACATTGTCATCCGCACCATCTGATCAAAATTAACGCCGGTCACTAACTAGTATCTTTTATTATATACAACCGGACCGCGTTTTGCAAATAGCGGTTAGCCCTGTTTTATAAAAGCTATCAGTTCCCGGGCGGCATGTGACAAATACCGGCCTTTTTTCCAGGCCATGGCCAGTTGCAGATAGAGCTGGGGATCAGACATCGGCAGGGTAGTAAAGGTATCGGTGTTAAGTTCCTGGCAAACCTTGCTCGGAAGCAAGGCTACCCCCAGGCGGGCCGCAACAATTTGGGTCATAAGCTCCTGCTGTGATGTTTCAAAAATTATATTGGGTGAAAAACCGGCTTCTTTACAACGCTCAATAATTTTGTCATGCAGGATATAGTCATTGCTGTATAATACAAACTGCTCATCTTTAAGGTCCTGATAAGCAATTACATGCTTGCCGGCCAGGGGATGCTGCGGATGCATGACAATATTTAACTGGTCGCGGACAAAAGACACCTTTTCATACAGTTCTTCATCTTCACAGGGCACATAAATGATCCCCATGTCCAGGGTGCCGTCCTGAATCCCCAGTTCAATTTTCTTAGAACCATATTCATAGAGGTTAATCTGGATGTTGGGATATTCGTTTTTAAAGTGCCCTAACGACTGGGCAAAGTCACTGACGCCGGTAATTGGTGGCAAGCCGATATGGATTTTGCCTGTCTGCAGCTTAGTGATGCCATCCAGCCGGGCATTAATGTTAAGAAAAGAAGACACAATCTGCTGGGCTTGCTCCAGAATAGCTTCACCGGCATCGGTGAGTTCAACAAATTTAGTATTGCGGTAGAATAGTATCGACCCCAGCTGTATTTCCAGGTCTTTAATTGTCTTACTGATCGAGGGCTGAGAAACATGTAATGCTTCGGCTGCTTTGCTGAAGCTTCTTTGCCGGGCAACCTCAATAAAATATTCCAACTGTCTTATATCCACGTAACTTCTCTCCATTTTCCTTAACTATTAACTATTTATTGATTTAATAAGCATATTTTCAGGCCCGGAAGTATAGACTGTTCCATAAATCACATATTTTTTATTTACAAAACTAAAAAGCAATTGACGTTTACAACTATATTTACTATTATACTATTATTATCGAAGTTTGTGGATAATATTACTATATTGTCGAATAATGTAATAATTGATTTACATGAAGGGAGAATATATTTTGAAAGAATTACTGCAATGCATGGGTATCATCACGTTAATGTTACTAATGCCGCTGATATTTAACCAGTAGTGGCTGCCATTTGTGCTCAATAAGAGGGGCTATATTCTTCACCTTGCTTTTTTATGGCGGGTGTTTATTTTTTTATGCAGAAAAGCCCAGATAGCAGTGAGTTGCTGCTATCTGAGCTTTAGGTATTCCAATGCTTTTGCACTATTCCTTTTATTGCAGACAGTTTGCCAACATTCCTGCCGCCGGCAGGTTACTTCCCGGCTTCCTTAATGAGCAACCGCCAGGCTAATCCTTAACATCCTTATTCTGCTTTAATGCTCCCGGACCGTCCTGAGCAACAGCAACCTCGGCTTCGCCAAAAGTTTTCATATCGTTGATAACATGTTCCGAAGCCTTGACAAGAGACAGGCCGAGGGCAGCACCAACCCCCTCGCCCAGATCGATATCCAGCTTAAGATAAGCCGGTATTCCAATCAGCTCCAGTGCGGCCTTATGCGCAGATCCAACAGCAAAGTGCGAGCCTATCAAGTAATCTTTCACTGCCGGTGCCAGCCTGGTGGCGATAAGTGCCGCCGCACTTGTGGCCAGTCCATCCAAAACAACGGCAGTCCGGTGAGCAGCAGCCCCCAGAATGACACCAGTCAGACCAGCAATAGCCAAACTGCCGGTTTTGCTGACAACATCCAGAGGATCTGTTGCATCAGGCTGGTTCACAGCCAAGGCTCTCTGCACAAGCTCGCTCACCAAACTGCCTGCTTCCGTCACGGCCTTGTCGCTGTAACAGGCCACCACAGCCGTACCCGGAACCATGCCGCCCAGCCCCATCTCGCCCAGGCCCAAGACCTTGGCCCCTTTGGCCGCTTCCTCGCGGGCAATGGCAATACCGGTCTCCAGGGCCTGAACCGTCTGCTGCCGCGTCATCGCCGGCCCCTGCGTGATATCACCACTGCCATAAGCAATTTTTCTATGGCAGATCTGCGGCCAGTGTGTCAGCTCGGCGGCAACCCCGATATCCACAATAACCGTCCCGGCCTGAACGTGGCCGGCAAATGTCGACAATGGCGACCGGCCATTGCAAAAATTTTCAACCCTGCTGGCAGCCGTCTGGCCGTCTGCGGCCATTGCGGCGGCAACCCCATTATCCCCAGCCATGACAATGATAGTTTTACCGAGGTTCCGGGGCCGGGGACTGCCTGTAATTCCTGCCAATTGACAGGCTATATGCTCAAATGAATACAAGCTGTTGAGCGGTTTAGTCAGGTTATCCAGCCTTAGCTGGCATTTTTCCATTGCCGCCGCATCAAGGGGTTTTATTTGCGTAATTGTATTCTCAAGCATCAGCCTGACCTCCCAGCTTATTAAGCGTATTCACTGTCGCTGTCAGCATATCTACCACTACCGAAGCCCCTATCGCTTCACCCAGGCGGACCCCCATGTCCAGGCAGGCTTCCAGGTTAAGATAACCCAAGGCAATAATGTGAGCCGGTTCACCTGATAAATGGGAGGCAAACATATACTCCTTGCTGTGAGGATGAATTGCATTAGCGATTAAGGCCGCTGCCGTCGTATTGAGACCATCAATCACAACCGGACAGCGGTTAGCGGCACAGCCCAGAACAATACCGGCCAGCGCCCCGATCTCAAAGCCCCCCACCTTGGACAAAACATCGATACCGTCACCGGCGTCAGGCTGATTCAGGGCTAAAGCCCGGCGGACAATATCTATCTTGACCTGCATGCGACTGTCAGATATTCCGGTGCCCCGGCCGGTTACCTGCTCCGGCGACAAGCCGGTAAAAGCCCCGACAATGGTGGCACTGGCGGTCGTGTTGCCAATCCCCATCTCCCCCAGGCTAAAGCAGTTATATCCTTGCCGGACCCGGTCATTGACAATGTCAATACCGGTTTCTATTGCCTGTACGGCCTGCTGCCGCGTCATGGCCGGACCCTGGGTAAAATCTTGCGTACCATAGGCTATTTTCCGGTGCCACAAGCCGGGCACATGCGACAGATCACCGGCCACCCCCATATCAACAACAACCATGTCGGCGCCGCAGAAATTAGCAAAGGCGTTGGCACTGCCGCCCTTTGAGATCAGATAATTGGCTGTCATATGAATAGTGGTTTCCACTGGATAGGCACTAATCCCCTGCCTGGCCACCCCATGATCGGCTGAGGCTACGACCATGCAGGCACGGGGAACCGGTGGCTGCAGCCGGCCGGTTATCGCTGCATACTGCCGTACCATTTGCTCCAGGCGGCCCAAGCTGCCGGCCGGCCGCAGCAGCCTGTCCAGTTTGGCCTGCACCTGCTGCTCAATCACAGCTTCCGGTGACGCAATGCGCGCTAACGTCTCTTGTAGTAAACTCATAATAACCCCCCATTTTTAGTACAGCAATAAGGTTAGAAAAATCCGGCTTATGCCAAGTCTATCAGGCTATTGACAGAAGCCGCCTGTGCCCCTGGAATGAAGATTTTCCTTATCCCCCGGTTCACAGCCTGAATTTTTATAAATTCGCTGGGGCAAAAAACAAAGGGCTTTTTTGGTTAATCCCAAAAAAGCCCTCTTTTCCATGAAGGTCAGTAACGGTATTAAGGCAGGTCTCCTGGCTCCCGGTTCATCAACACTTACGCCTTCCCCTTGCGAGTGGCATAGGTAAGGTCTTCCCGGTACAGTGGCGGGCCCGCGCCTATATATGGAATCATTGTCTTCCATACTCAGACTTCCCTATTCTCCCCCGGCCGGGGGCACCTCAACCGTGCAATATTTATAATATCACCGTCATTATAGCAGACGCTCCGGAAGGCCGTCAATGACTAACGACTAAAATCTACTACAAAGTGACACCGTTTTTAAAGATCGTCAGCTCCCGGAACCCCATTTTCTCTGCCTGAGTTAGCCGGCCTGAAGCCACTTCAAGAATATAATCGACAAATAGATCAGTAAGCGGTTCCATCCCTACACCGTCAAGCAGCTGACCGGCATTAAAGTCCATCCAGTTGCGTTTTTTGTTGAACAATTCGCTGTTTGTCGCCACTTTGACGGTAGGCACAACGGTACCCAGGGGCGTGCCGCGCCCGGTGGTAAACAGAATGATATGGCAGCCGGCAGCCGCCAGCACCGTTGTCGCCACCCCGTCATTACCGGGGCCACTTAACAGGTTCAGCCCCCTGGTTTTGACCTGCTCCCCATAGCCCAGAACATCAGTCACGCTGCTGGTACCGCCTTTTTGCGTACAGCCCAGCGATTTGTCCTCAAGACTGGATATGCCGCCCTTCTTGTTGCCCGGGGACGGGTTTTCATAGATTGTTTGATTATGAGCGGCAAAATATTCTTTGAAACCGTTAACCAGCTGTACGGTTTTATCAAAAACCTCCTGATTAATGGCCCTGTTCATCAAAATAGTCTCAGCCCCAAACATTTCTGGGACTTCGCTTAATACGCTCGTTCCCCCCATGGCAATCAGGCGGTCGGAAAAAGCGCCGACCAACGGGTTGGCGGTAATGCCGGAAAAGCCGTCCGAGCCGCCGCACTTAAGCCCGATAATCAATTCCGAGGCCGGGCATTCCTGCCGGGAGAACTGCCGGGCATAGCCGGCAAGTTCACCGATCAGCCGCACCCCTTCGGCAATTTCATCTTCCACTGTCTGGGCTTCCAGAAATTTTACCCGGTCCGGATTATAATCGCCCAGAATTTTTTTAAATTCCCCGATATTGTTGTTCTCACAACCCAGCCCCAGCACCAGCACGGCCCCGGCATTGGGGTGAGCAACCAGGTCGGCCAGAATACGCTGGGTAGTCAGCTGGTCATCCCCCATCTGCGAACAGCCATAGGGATGCTTAAACTCAAAGATACCGTCAATATGTTCCATTCGGCCATATTCCAGAGCGGCCTGCCGGGCAATCAGCTCGGCATTTTTGTTGACACAGCCGACAGTGGGTACAATCCAGATCTCATTACGGATGCCGACTTTGCCGTCCGGCCGGCGGTAACCCTGAAACATTCTGGTCGCAACCGGCGTCAGTGCAGTGAGTTCCGGCTTATATTCGTAATCCAGTATCTCCCCCAGGCCGGTGGTCAGATTATGGGTATGAACCCAGTCACCGGCCTGGATATCAGCGGCAGCTATACCGATAGGAAAACCGTATTTAATAATTTTCTGGCCTGTGGCAATATGGCCAAGAGCAATCTTATGACCTTTGTCAACAGCCACAGCCACCTGCAGGGACTGACCGTTGATTGCCAATTCCTCACCGGCAGCAACCGGCGCCAGGGTAACGGCCACATTGTCATTCTCATGTATTTGCAACAACGGCATCGCTATTCCTCCCACCGCTTCCCCTACTCGACCAATTTGCCTACAGCAGCCTGGATACCCTGCTCGCAAATGTCGTACAGATACGCGGTGACCATCGGCGTGAGGCCGTCAACTGTATTAAGATCAGTTCCCCAGATAGCGGTATTGCCCAAAATCGCCCGGGCTACTTTGGCGGCACTCTGAGCACTGCCGTCATAGTTCCGCCAGGCCGCAGCACAAAATTCGAGGGTCGGCACATCGTCTTTCATAATAAACTCGCCGGCTGCGCGGCGGGTTTTCATGACCGAACCTTCAAGGATGCCGCCCTTGTAAACACTAATCAGGGCCGACAGTGAGAATACCAGCTTCTCGGGCAGTACACCGGTCTGCTGGTGGTAGGCAAGCAGTGACGGTAAATTTCTGGTTTTGAACTTAGATGACGAATTGAGCAGAATGCTAAGCAAATAATGGGTAATAAACGGATTCTCAAACCGCTCAATCACACTGTCGGCAAAACCGTTCAGCATCTCCCGGTCCAGGTCAATTGACGGGACAATCTCATCCCAGATAACCTGGCGGATAAACTTACCCATCACCGGATGATCCATCATCTCTTTGACTGCTTCCAGCCCGTACAGATAAGCCACCGGCACCGACGCGGTGTGGGCACCGTTCAGAATGCGGACTTTGCGGGTGCGATAGGGAGACATATCGTCTGTCCAGATCACATTCAGGCCTGTTTTGGCAAACGGCAGGCGCTCAGCCAGTGCTGCCGGCCCTTCAATAACCCACAGGTGGAACAATTCCCCTGTATTTAACAACCGGTCATGATACCCCAGGTATTGTTCCAGTTCTCCCACTTCATCCTTGGGATAACCGGTGACAACCCGGTCCACCAGCGTATTCACAAATGTATTATGGGCAGATATCCAGGCTGCAAAGGCTGCCGGCAGGCCCCATTCCTTTGCTAAACGCAGGACAATCGTCTGCAACTGTTCACCGTTGCGCTCAATAAGCTCGCAGGGCAGAATGACCATTCCTTTAGCCGCATCACCCTGAAAATGCTGAAAACGATGATACAGATAGGCCGTCAGCTTGCCGGGAAAAGAAGCAGGCGGCCGATTGTCAAGGCGATCGGCAGAATCATAGGTTATGCCGGCTTCGGTGGTATTGGAAACAACGAATTCAATATCCGGGTTCTCCGCACACGCCAGGCAGGCATCCCAGTCTGTGTAGGGGTTAATCCCCCGGCTGACAGAGGTTATTACTTCTTTCTGCTCAACAATTTTTCCCTCTTGCAAGCCCCGCAGCAGCAGGGTATATAAACCGTCCTGCTCATTAATGCAGCCGGCCAGTCCTTCGGCGATCGGCTGCACCAGCACAATCCGGCCGTTGAATAAACCCTGCTTGTTCAGGCGGTGAATCATCCAGTCAGTAAAAGCCCGCAAGAAATTACCCTCGCCGAACTGGATAACCCGTTCAGGCAAATGATCGGCAGCAAACACCTCCAGGTCGGACGGTGGCAGCAGGTTAGCTAAAGTTGCAGCATTTAATTGGTTCATCTTTTTCACTCCCGCTATTGAATTAGAACAGGCCAATGACTTTAAGATAACTTTCCGGATGTTCTGAAATATCCTTAACCGTAGCCGGAATCTCCTCTAAAGAGACTGTTTTGGTAACAAGGGCCGCCACATCGACTTGTTTCTCGGCGATCAGGCGCAGGCTTTCCGGGAACATGCCCACACTGTTACGGGAACCAACAATTGTCAGTTCTTTTTTGGTAAAGAGGGCTGTCGGCAGCGGAATCTCATTTTTAGGCCAGCCGACAAAGGAGATCCGCCCGGCATAGGACACATAATCAATGGTATTGCGAATGGCCCGGGCATCCCCTGAGGCCTCGATGACCACCTCGGCCAACCGGTTATTGGTGATGGCCTGGATTTCCTTAACCGCATCACTTGTCACAGGATTGACCGTATGCTTGATGCCTAACTGCCGCGCCAGGGCCAGTCTCTCATCGACCGGATCGACAACAACCGGAATCGCCCCCAAGGTAAGCGCATATTGGGCTGCCAGCAGGCCGATCGGGCCGCAGCCGGTAATCACCACATGCTCACCGGCCTGGGTCTTGGGCTGGGTCACCGCATGCATCGAAATAACCAGCGGCTCCGCCATCGGCAGAATATCCCAGGCAATCGCATCAGGCGCTTTATGCACCAGATGGCGGGGATGAGAAAAATACTGGGCCATGCCGCCGTCAATATGTACCCCCAGCACCGTCAGATTCTCGCAGCAGTTCGTGTGCCCGATCGAACACGGGTAGCAGTGGCCGCAATAGACATAAGGCTCCAGGATAACCCGGTCGCCAACGGCAAAATGGGTTTCATCCTCAGGGATTTCGATAATCTCGCCGGCGATCTCGTGGCCAATAATCCGCGGATAAGAAACAAGCGGATTGGTACCGCGATAGGCACCGATATCAGAGCCGCATATCCCGGCACTGCGGACAGCGATCAGAATTTCATCCCGGCCGCGCAGCGGTTTTTCAATCTCGGCAATTTTAATTTCGCCGGGGTTTTGCAAGTATACAGCCTTCATTATGAAACACTCCTTTATTTAACAAGCTCTGCCAGAATCAGGCTCAGTGGCGGATAATAAGTCGTAACCGCCAGCGTTGCCAGCAGGGCTGCGTAAAATGGCAAAATCTCTTTCATATATTCATCCATTCTT
Organism: Bacillota bacterium; assembly: GCA_023388195.1. GTDB lineage: Bacteria > Bacillota > Negativicutes > Sporomusales > Sporomusaceae > Sporomusa. The sequence continues at coordinate 15,479 of JAEWGR010000166.1, read as the reverse complement.
ACCCCCGTCAGGTTGCAGGTCAAAAACATGGTTGTTCCAAACGGTGGTGTAATGGCCCCGATAGACAAATTAAAAATCATGGTAATACCGAAATGTACCGGATCAATGCCCATAGCATGAACAGTTGGCATTAATAACGGCGTCAGCACAATGATCGCCGCATTGCCGTCCAGGAACATACCGACAACCAGCAAAAACAGGTTAACAATCAGCAAAAACATGGCCGGACTGTCGGTAAAATCAGTCAGCATCACAGTAACATTCTCAGCGACACCTTCCCAGGAAAGAATCCAGGCAAAACCGGCTGAGGCCATCAATATCAGCATAATGGACCCATTAGCCCGGGCCGATTCGGACAGGGCGGCCTTAACGTCGGCCCACTTGGTCTCCCGATAAGCAAAACCGATAATCAGCGCATAGATAACAGTTACCGCCCCGGCTTCAGTCGGGGTAAAGATGCCGTAACGAATACCGCCAAGGATGATAACCATCAGCATAAGGCCCCAGACAGCATCTTTTGTTGCTATAGCCACCTCTTTAAAAGAAGGCATCTTAGTACGGGTTGCTTTATAACCGCGTTTTCTGGCGACATAGTCAACAGCCACCATCAGCAGAATGGTAAGCAGCACACCAGGCCCCATTCCACCCAGAAAGAGCTTGCCAATCGAGGTATCGGACACGAAACCGTAAATAATAAGGCCAATACCTGGCGGCAGAATCGGTCCCAGCAATGCCGAAGCCGAAGTCAAAGCGGCCGCAAACGGGCGGCTGTAGCCATTACGCACCATTTCCGGCACCAGTACCTTACAGATCATCGCCGCATCGGCCAGGCCGGCGCCGGAAGGGCCGCCAATCAGCGCACCCAGAATTACATTGGTCTGCGCCAAACCGCCGCGCATATGACCGGACAGCATATCAGACAGCTTCAGCAGCCGTTGGGTAATCCCCGTATAGTTTAAGATCGATCCCAGCATCATAAAAAACGGAATAGCCAGCAGGGGAACATTATCAGCCCCGCCCACCATCCGCTGAATAACCATAACCGGTGACAGGTCATTGGCCACAAAAAAGTAAACGAACGTTGACAGGGTGACTGCAAATGCCACCGGCACATTAATGCCAAACAGAGCCAGCATAACTAATGAAGCAATTAAAACAGACATATTAGTGTAATTCCTCCATCTTGCAGTTTTCCTCTTTACCGGTTAGATGCAGCCAGGTGCTCCGGAGGTAATAGCTAAACATAAAGACGCCGGAAACCGGGAGCGCGGCATCAACAAATGAATAGGGAATACCGAGAATCGGGGTCACCTTGCTGGTGGCCAGGATAGACAGCTCGGTTCCATACCAGATCATCAGACCAATTGTTAGAAGTATGCAAAAATTGCCAAAGATAGTTATAATACGCCCTGGTCCGGGCGGCAGCTTTCTTGTTAATACATCAATGCTGCAATGCCCTTCCGCTTTGATAACGGCCGCAGCGCCAAACATAGTCAGCCAGACAAAAGTAAAGATGGTCACTTCCTCAACCCAGCCCCAGGGGCTGCCGACAACATACCGCATAAATACATTGGCACAAGCCAGTAATATAATAAAAGCCATTAAGACCATGCCGATAATCTCGTCCAGATTTTTGATAAAATTCCATAGCTGACGTCCCACTTTATCACTTCCTTTATGCTTTGTTGCAACCACTGAGTAAGCCGGCCCCGGTTGCAAACCGAGGCCGGGTTTTGATTATTTACTGTTTAATGATGGAATACACTTTATCCATCAATTCAGGCGGGAACTCTTTGAACTTCTTGGGGAAATCCTTCATTGCTTCTTTAAAGGCAGCACGGTCAACCTCAACAATTTGAACGCCGGCAACCTTCATTTTCTCTATAGCTTCTTTGTCTGCTTTTTCATTCTCTTTTTCCAGGAAGCGGCCGGCTTCTTCACCGGTTTCCTTCAGTTGCTGCACAACCTCAGGCGGCAGCTTGTCAATAAATTTCTTACCGGCAATCCAGGTTGAAAGATTTACTTGATGGCGGGTAAGCATCAGGTATTTGGCACCTTCAAACATCTTACCGCCGTACAATACCGGGATAGGATTCTCAGCCCCGTTGATTACACCCTGCATCAGGCCCGGATAGGCTTCAGCCAGCGGCATTGGGGTGGCTACAGCCCCCATGGAATTCATCATTTCGTTAGACAATTTGATGTTCGGTACCCGGATTTTTAAACCGCTGAGATCTGCCGGCTTGGTGACAGGTTTAGTTGCAATCAGGTGACGGTCACCGTAAATCCACTTGCTGTGCACAACATACAAGCCTTTAGTCTCAAGTTTTTTGGAGAGATCTTTAAACAGGTCGCTATCTACTAATTTATACAATTGCTCTTTATTATCAAAAATGTAGGGCAGATAAGTAACACCAAACTCAGGCACGTAGTCCATCAGGAAACCACCGTCGGAGATAGTAATGACATTGGCGCCAATTGTCAGTTGTTCGGTTACGTCTTTTTGTGAACCAAGCTGAGAGCTGGGAAAGTATTGGAACTCAACCTTGCCGTTGCTCTTTTCTTTCATGAGGCGGCCCCATTCACGGACAGCCTTGTCGTTGGGCTCACCAACGTTATTGCCATAAGCAATCTTGATGATGATTTTTTCATCAGCCGCTGCTTTCTTCTCATCTTTCTTGCCGCCACAGCCGGCAAGCACCAACGTCAGCCCGATCACACAGGCTATCAAGGCCAATACATACCTGCTTTTAACCATTTTTTTCATGCGTTAACGTCTCCCCCTTTTTGTTAAAGCCCCTCTGGAAACCCTGGCACCGCACTCGCGCCGGCAATCACCCCTGTCTGTTTTTGACTAACAGCTTCAACATATCTAATAGCAAGAAGTGTGCCAAGCTAAAACCTCAGACTTTTAGGCCTATTTTGACAAATTTCGTTTCGTATTTGAAATTACATCTGTTTCATTATTGAAACAAATCTTTGCTTTTTCGCCACAAAGTGACCCGGCTAATCCCCAATTGGCGACATACCTCCTCTGTCGGGTGTTTTGCCAGCAGACATTTTATGATTTCTGTCTCCATCTGTTTTAAAGAACCGCCGGCCGGAATCGTAATGGAATTGCCGTGCTCGACCCGGGTCTCCTGTTCTCTGAGTACATCGTTAATATGTTCAGCTTCCACTACCTCGTCCCCGCAATAAGTAATTACCTCGGCAATGTTGCGCAGCTGACGAATATTCCCCGGCCAGGAGTATGCTGTCAGTACCTTCATGGCACCGGCGCTGATCTTGACTTTCTTACCTTCCCGGGCGCTCATTTTCCCGACAAAATGTTCAAACAGCAGCGGGATATCCTCTGCCCGCTCCCGCAGCGGCGGAATTCGCAGCCCCAGCACATGAATCCGGTAATACAGATCCTGCCGGAAAGCGCCGGTTTTTACCTGTTCGAATAAATCCCGGTTTGTTGCTGAGATAATCCGCACATCAACAGGTATGATCTTATCATCACCAATACGCATGATCTCCTTTTCCTGCAGAACCCGCAGCAGCCGGCTCTGGATTTCAGGTGTAAGCTCGCCGATCTCATCCAGAAAAATCGTGCCGCCATGAGCCAATTCAAACAAGCCCTGCTTACCGCCCTTGCGCGCCCCGGTAAAGGCGCCTTCGGCATAGCCGAACAGCTCACTTTCCAGCAGGCTTGGCGGTATCGAGGCCGTATTAACCGACACAAACGGCCCTTTATGGTACTTGCTGTGGTTATGCACACTTTGGGCAATCACCTCTTTACCGGTTCCGGTCTCGCCATAAATCAGCAGGTTGGATTTGTAGGTGGCATAGTTCTTGGCCTTGGCAATCAATTGATTCATGACCGCCGACCGGGCAATAATATCAGCAAAAGAACGCTTGGCATACAGGCCTTTTTGATAAGAAGAAAAACGGATTTTCCGTTCAAAGGCCTGAATACTGCTGACCTCCTGGAAGGTAATAACATCCCCCCGCTTTTTATTATTAAATTCCAGGGGAATGATACGGGCCAGCACACTGTTGCCATTAATTGAAACAATCTTCTCCTGATTGCGGTAGTTCAGCAAATCCCCAATATGGCTGAAAGTCAGTTTCTTATTTGGCTCTGTACAGATTCGTTTGGCCAAATTATTATAGAAACTTACTTTTTTATCGCCGGTTACGGCAATGACCCCTTCTTCAATATTATCAATAATCGCCATAAGCTGGGCCGCCTGCAGTTTTTCACTTTCTTTGGCTTTTACAATCCGGACAGCCTCCTCCAGGGCTTTTCTGATGGACACGGCACTGGAGTCCAGCAGTTCGGCAACCAGGCCGCACCCCCTGGCTGTTTCATAAGCCATCCGGCAACCGATTACTGCCTCAATCTTCTGCTCAGAAAACTGCAGCACCGTTTGATGAATCTCCTGTTCATCCCTACAGGAGCGTATATATACCTGGGTATCGGCAATACAAAAATCCCCTATTGTGCCGTCAAACAAATTGGCGCGGCTGGCAATACCAATACGCCGGAGCCCCTGGCCGGTAAGCCGGCTCAGCACACTGAGCAAATCATTAACAGACATCGTAATCTCAACAACACTCATGTTGTCAAAACCCCTGACCTCTTCCGCCACCCCGCCGCGGCTGACAACCACCTCGGTTTCCGGATATTTCCTGACAATAGATTTGGCCTGGGCATCATCAGTCACCTCGACAATGACCTGAATGCCCATATCTTTGGCGATTGTTGCTGCCAGATTAGCCATCCCGGGAAATGGTGCTAACAATAAAATCGGTATCATACTATCCTCCCATGCAGTAAACGGCTGTTCTAATTTGAATTTCGCCTAGTTTCATTTCTGCAACAACAACGGAAATCCTTTTCCCGCGCGGCTTTCAAAATCTGGTATCTCTCCGTTAGCACGGGGAGTAGGATAGGGGAGGGCAAAAAACTCCCATTGAGCCGAACTGGTAACCAATCCAGGCCAATGGGAGCATCGAAGCAAGATAGGTATCTATTTTTTATAAACCGTGAACTGCGGGCCGGCTGCGTCGGGCAAAGTCTTTCTGAACAAGCGGCCTTACTACTTTTCAACGATCAGCATAAACATGGGGGTAGAACGGTACAGCAGCCTTTCCTTTTCGTCATACACCCGGCTGCCGATATCGGTCTCGCAATACAGCTTTTTATAGCCAAGTTCCAGCAGTGTGTTCAAATCCCATTGTGGCCTGATTCGCTGGCACATAGGCATACTCTTCCGGTAATCGGTCATTTCGGCCGTAAAGGAAGGAGGGGTTTCCCCAAATAGCCTTTCGTATTCCTTTACATCCTCTTCATGTTTTTGCTGGTAGTCCGCATTGAATAAACGGATATTCCAGTTGGAATCAAATATGATAATCCTGCCGTCAGGCTTCAGCACCCGTTTCCATTCGGCATAGGCCTTGCGGGCATCAATCAGGGTCCAGGTGACATTGCGGCTGATAATGAGGTCAAAGCTCTCGTCGGCAAATTCCAGCTGCTGGCCGTCAGATACTCGAAAATCGGCAGTGATGCCGGCATTGGCGGCATTGTCCCTGGCTTCCTTAATCATGGCTTCAGTACAATCAATGGCCTTCACGGTATGGCCGGCCTGAGACATGATGATCGCAAAAAAACCAGGGCCGGTGCCGACGTCGAGAATATCCAGGGGGGTGCTCTTCCCGGCATTCGTCAGGATAATATCGGTCCAGGCCTGCTTTTTAAAGCAGCTTAACTCTGCTTTTATGCTATTGCTGTACTTATTGGAACTGTCTGTCCAGTTTTTAATCAGTTTTTCTTCCGGATTCATGCGCATCCACCTCAGCTATTATTGTTAACGACTTGTTATTTTACATTGAGCTTCTGCCATTCGACAGGGGCATAGCTGTTGACGCCGATCTCAAAGCCTTGAATTTTATCAGTATTTACCGCAAAGGCGGTGATGGGATAATAAAGAGGGATAGTCAGCGCTTCCTCACTGATGATTTTAAATACTTTATCGTAGTTCTTTTGCCGTTCTGCCGGATCAAGACTATGCAAGGTTGTTATGATATTGCTGTACAGATCTTGATCATACCAGGCCTTGGCTGCTTTGCTGCTGGCAAGAACGGAGAACAGCTCCAGCAGCGAGCCGTGAGGCATCCAGGAATCGGACGCGGTTCTCATCAGCGCTAAATCAAAGGCCTTGGTATTCATCGTCGCATCTTCATAGCCGTTTTTATCCAGAATATTAAGATTTACTTTAATCCCCACGGCGGCATACTCAGACTGGACATATTCCGCCATCTGCTTCCATTCCGGGAATTCGCCGGTAGATAACACAAAGTTGAACTCCAGTTTTTTGCCGTTCTTTTCACGAATACCATCGCCGTCTGTATCCTTATAACCGGTCGCTTCCAGCAATTGCTTAGCTTTTTCCTTATCATTGGCAAAACCGAAATTGTTGTCAGCCGTAGTATAAGGAACGCCGCTTTGATATAACCCGTTGGCACCGGCACCGATATTATCAAACAGATTTGTGGCTATACTTGGTTTATTAATTGCATAATTCATAGCCAGACGGACATTTTTATCTTTAAAGGCATCTACCTTCTGGTTGAAGGCAATAAAATGAGAACACATGGTGCCGGTTGTAAAAATGCCAAATTTGCCGGATTTTTTCAGCTCCAGCAGATTCTCCATCGGAATCTTGCCGATAAGGTCACCGCCGAGAATATCGATCTCGCCGCTCTGGAGGGCTAAGGCCCGCGCCTGGGCATCGGTTATAACCTTAAAGGTTATTTTACTGACTTTGGGTTTTTCACCCCAGTAGTAGGGATTAGGTACAAGGGTAAATTCGTGTTCCTTGGTATAGGACTCCACCATCCACGGACCGGTGCCGACAGGTTTCGTAAATTTTTCACCCTCATTGCCGGCCACAACGGCGGCCGGGCTTAAAAAGCGTACAGGCCGCGGGTAGGTCAACTCTGTTAAAATCGGATAAGCCCCGTTTTTAAAGACAATTTTAACGGTATGGTCATCCACCGCTTCCATACTCTCAACATTGACCGAGCTCAAAATGGCATGACGATCATTGTTGACCCATCTTTTTAGATTGAAGATAACCGCATTTGCGTTAAAATCGGTGCCATCGGAAAACTTCACCCCCTGGCGCAGCTTAAAGGTATAGGTTTTGCCATCAGGCGAAATGTCCCAGCTTGTAGCCAGTTGCGGCAAAATCTTGCCGGCGCCGCCGTCTTCCACCAAACCGTCATAAATCATCTTGTACAAAAAGTGCGGGCCGTTGTAACTTGACGCATCCAGCTTATCTATGGCCCCATCACGATAAATAGCAACAACAATCTCCTTGGCTTGTTGTTCTTTACCTGCGGAATCGCTTTTGCCGCAGCCGGCAAATAACAAACTGCCGCACAGCAGCAATGCGATTATGCTTAGTAGGTAAGTTTTTCTCATTTTTTCTCTCCTTGCAAAATGTAGTGATAGAGGTGACAGGCAATATAATGGGCCTTGTCTTGCGACACTAAGGCAGGCTGCTCCCTTGTGCAAACTTGCTGGGCATAGAGGCAGCGATTCTGAAAAACACATCCTTTCGCCGGTATTTTTATTTCTTCCGCTTCCTTGAACAGCACCCGGTTCTTTTCTCTTTGCCGGGGATTGGGGATAAGGGTTGCGGCCAGCAGCGCTTTTGTATAGGGATGCTGCGCCTTGTCATTTATGCTGGGAATAATCTCCACAATATTGCCTAAATACATAACAATAACCCGGTCACAGATCTTATTGACGGCCGCGATATCGTGGGAAATAAATAAATATGTAAGACCAAACTGCTGCTTCAAATCGGTTAACAGCGTCAAAATCTGATGTTTCAGGGCATAATCGATACTGGAAACCGCCTCATCGCAGACAACAAATTCCGGATTCAGAATCAAAGCCCTGGCAATACCGATCCGTTGTTTTTGGCCGCCGGACATTTCATGGCCGCGCCGGGTGAGATAGGTTTCATTAAGGCCAACCTTCGCCAGCATGGCGATAATTTTTGCCTGTTTCTCCCCTCTCGTTTTCTGGCTGTAATTATCAAGCGGCTCGCGGATAATCTGCTCTACCGTAAAATAGGGGTTAAAGGCATTGGCATTGCCCTGAAAAATCATTTGCATGCTGTTGCGGATTTTCCGCATTTGATTAAAAGAGTAATGCGTTATATCCTGCTGCTTAAAAATGATGCTTCCCCGGGTTGGCTGTTCCAGCTTTAACAGCATTTTTCCCAGGGTGCTTTTGCCGCAGCCCGATTCGCCGACAAGCCCCAGGGTTTCGCCTTTTTTTATCGTTAGATTCAGGTCATATACGGCATATACTTTGGGCTTTTCTTTTTTGTTATAGCATTTATAGAGGCTGTTTATTTCAAATAAATTCACATTTTCACCTATCTTCACATTTAGAAAATTGAAGCCAGCAGGGATTTGGTATATTCATGCCTTGGCGATTCGAACACGTCATAAACGGTTCCACTATCCACGATCTTGCCGTCTTTTATCACATATACATCATCTGCCATTTGCGCGACAACCCCTAAATCATGGGTTATGAGAACAACCGCCATACCGGCATTTTTTAAGCCTGTCAGCTCTGCCAGAATCGCTGCCTGGGTTGTCAGGTCCAGGGAGGAGGTCGGCTCGTCGGCTATCAGAACCTTGGACTGGGCAAGCAGTCCCATGGCCACCATAACTCTTTGGCACATACCGCCGCTTAACTCAAAAGGATAGCTTGCCAGAATCTGATCAGCATTTCTTAACCCCACACGTGCCAGCACGTCTCGGAACAGGCTGATCGCCGCTTTATTGCTGATCGCTCGGTTGTGGGTACGGATTACTTCGAATAAATGGCTTTTTACCGTGAGAACAGGATTCATGGCGCTGGTCGGTTCCTGAAAGATCATGGATATTTCCTTGCCTCGTATCTGCAGCAGCTGCTTTTCCCGCAATTCCCGGAGATTGACGCCGTTAAGCCATATCTCCCCTCCCATAATCCGGCCCGGGGCATCGACCAGATCGAGGATCGATAACGACATAACCGACTTGCCGCTGCCGGAGCCGCCGACAATGGCCGTTATCCGGCCTGCGTACACATCAAGACTGACCCCATCTACCGCTTTTACCACCCGTTCTGCCAAATAAAAGTAGGTTTTGAGGTTTTTTATCGAGAGCACCGGCTGTTCACGCATGCTGTTCGTCCTCCTCTTTTATGGCCCCGGCATAGCCAGCAGCAGGGCTGAGAATACCATTCAGCCCTTCACCCAGCATATTAAAGGCAAACACCACCAGCATAATCGCCAACCCTGGCCAAAACAGCATCAACGGATAGGAAGTCAGGTACTGCCTGCTGTCGCTCAGCATAACACCCCAATCGGCAATAGGCGGCTGGGAACCAAGCCCGATAAAGGAAAAACCGGCGACATGCATAATAACGGCAGCAATCCGGAGAGTGGCCAGTACAATGATCGGCGAAACGGCATTCAGGGTAATATGCCGTAAAATGATACTGGTCTGACTGCTGCCTGCGGCAATGGCCGCCATCACAAACTCTTTTTCTTTCAGCTTAATAACCATGCTGCGCACAATCCTGGCAAAAGGAGCCCACCACAATAAAACAAAAACAATCATGATATTTACAATGCTGGGCCCCAGTACGCCCACAATGGCCAGGGCCAGCAAACCTGACGGAAAGGTTGAGGCAATATCGGCCAGGCGCATGATCGCATTATCGATCCAGCCACCCACATAACCTGCCAGGATACCAAGCGGAACCCCAATCGCCAGCATAAGGGCGGTAGCAAAAATTGCGGTAGTCAGGCTGGTTCTGATGCCATAGATCAACCGGGACAATATACAGCGGCCAAGCTGATCGGTTCCCAGTGGGAATTCGGCGCCGGGCTTGAGGAGCTTTTGTGTGAGATCGACCGCATAAGGGTCGTGCGGGGCGACAACCGGCGCAAAAATACCGGCAAATATAAAGATACAGATGATGATTAAGCCCAAAACCGCCAGTTTCTGGTTTTTAAATTTAACAAGTACACTGCTTCTCAAATTATGACCATTCCTCTCCCGACAAAAATGAATCATGAATACGATTGCTTTCATTGTCGTTGCAACAAGCTCCATACCAAGGGTAGCTGCAGTTCTTGCAACACTCATATTATTTAAGCTGGATCTTAGGGTCGATATAAACATATAAAATATCAAGCAAGAGGTTTATGATAATATAGGTGACAGCCACAATAATGATATAACCCTGAATCACAGGCAAATCTTTAAGTTTAATACTTTCCACCGCAAATTTGCCGATTCCGTTCCAGGAAAAAATAGTTTCACAGGCAAACTGGCCGGCTAACAGCTTGCCAAAGTCCACGCCAATCAGGGTTATACAGGGAAGTACCGCATTTTTCAGCCCATGCTTTAGCAAGGCGGCATTTTTGCTAAGGCCCCTTGCTCTTGCGGCCCGGACATAATCACAGTTATTGATTTCAATGAGATTATTCCGCAAAATTCTTATATAGATGGCTGAGTAATGTACACTCAGGGTAAATGCCGGCAACAGAATATTCTCAAATTTGCTGCCGGAAATAACCGGCACAAGCTTTAACTGCACCGCGAAAATATATAAAAGCATTAGGCCCAGCCAGAAATCCGGCATTGTCGCCCCAATCGTTGACCAGATTCTAAAAAAATGATCAAGAAACGAATTTTTGTACCGGGCGGAAATGAGGGCCACCGGTATCGCCAGCAAAACCGCAATGGCCATGGCGGCAACAGCCAGCTTAAGTGTTGCCGGATATCTTGACAGAATCTCATCGGCAACCGGTTTATGGGTTTGAAAAGACAGGCCAAAATCAAATGTAACTGCTTTCATCAGCCAGTGCAGATATTGAACAGGCAGAGGCTTGTTTAAACCCAGTTCATCCCGTACGGCGGCAATATTTTTTTCAGTGACCTCCATGCCCTGACTGCGGATAGTTATCTCAGCCACATCCCCTGCCGACATATTGCTTAAGGCAAAGGCCAAAATGGTTACAATAATCAGCATGGGGATAATTTGACATAAGCGTTTCAAAATAAATTTTGATTTTTTCACATCTTCTCACCTTTCTGAAAACAATGCTCTTACATATGCTTCGGTTACAACTTTTACCTGCTTGGCCACAAAAAAAAGAAGATACAAAAGCAGATGCACATAATATGTGTATCTGTAATTGGACCTTCATGGTTACTGTTTCCTAAACAATATTGCTATTTTCTTTTGTTCTTGCAGTTTGCAGCTATTAAAGTATTGCAAAGACATTATTTCAATAATGCCATATATCTACTTGATTGTATAATTTATTCTATTTTTTGTCAACTTTTGTGGAATTTTTTCACAATCTTGACAAATTACAAGAAATCTTTAGAAAACAGGGTTTATTTTCTCTATAGAGATTACATAAAAATGTTGATGGGACGGGTGCATGCCCGTCCCATCACTGAATAAGGAAAATTATGCGCTTTTACGGCGAGTTCACACTCACCAGCGCCAGCGGCTTCTTCTGCAGGTTTATCAGATTAACCCAGAGGTTGTGGCAGTAGCCTCCCTATCCCCTGCGAAGCGCACTTGTTCTCAGCAGGGGCGTTTTTCCTTAACCTATGCATACGCAAAGTCCTGTCTTTCACTCTGTCAGATTCAATTCTTACGGCTTAACAGTTGCCTTATACACCTGCTTGCCTTCTTTCATCTCGATAATTACAGCATTTTTGACAGCATCATGGCTGGCGTTCAGGGTGGTTGCCCCCGTTACGGTCGGGTAATCCTTAGTTGCTGCCAGCGCCTCCCGGATTTTCCCCGGTTCCAGGCTGTTGGCCCGTTTAATGGCATCAATCAGTACATTGGCGGCATCATAGCCAAGTACTGACATGGCGTCAGGCGCCTGGCCATACTCTTTTTTATAGGCTTCCACAAAGGCCTGGGAAGCGACACTGGTATCGTCAACCGAATAATGATTAGTGAAATATGTATTATTCAACGCCGCTGCCGAACCAATCTCCACCAGCTTCGGTGAATCCCAGCCATCGCCACCGATGATCGGGGCCGTGATTCCCAATTCACGAGCCTGCTTAACAATCTTCCCGACTTCTTCATAGTAACCGGGTACATACAGGACTTCCGGATTCAGAGCTTTCACCTTGGTCAGGATTGTTTTGAAATCCTGGTCTTTCTGCAGATAGGCCTCTTCGGCTACAATACTGCCGCCGCCTTTAGTAAATGACTCTTTAAAGAAAGCCGACAGACCTTTACTGTAATCGCTGCTGTTGTCAACCAGAATAACCGCTTTGTTTAGTTTTAATGTAGTAAGAACAAAGGTTGCGCCCACAGTGCCCTGGAACGGGTCAATGAAGCAAACACGGAATGTATAATCTTTTACTTTACCGCTTTTCTCATCCATAGTGACCTTGGGATTTGTTGCCCCTACCGCCAGAAAAGGCACCTTTACCGATTCAGCCACACTGGAGGCGGCAATCGCATTGGAACTGGCAAACATGCCGGTCACAGCCACAACCTTATCCTGGGTAGCCAGTTTCGTCATGGCATTGGCAGCTTCGGAGGGTTCACTTTTATTGTCGGCAATAACGGCCTGAATCTGTTTGCCCAGCAGACCGCCTTTCGCATTAGCCTCTTTAATCGCCATTTTGGCCCCATTAGCGGATGAGGTGCCCATGGTCGCATTGCCGCCTGTCATTTCATTCAGGATACCAATTTTAACATCATTTGCGGACATATCGCCACAACCAGCCAGCACAGCGGCTGCTAGTAACGTTACGAGTGCGGTGGCGGCGAACCTGAAAATCTTGCGCATATAATTGTCTCCCCTTCTTTTTTGGCCATACCCATAACGGTTGCTGTGAATGGTTTAAATTCGTTAGCTAAGCTCCGGCCATTTTGCACTTAAAATACATTCAAAAGTTTACTCACTACATACTTTTATAGTATTTTTTCGTGCTTTACACTATAGTTCTAGATTATATTACATTAAAGCCAGTTTTTCAAGATGTTTCGTGATAATTATCACTAATAATTCCAATATTTTTTACCTTTTGTCCCCCATGGAAAAACACAGGCGTATTTAGTCTTTCCCAGAGGTATTGTCAGAAAAATAAAACCCCCTGCAACCTAGGATTGCAGGGGGTGACAAAAATTTTTTTATGTTATACGGTCTTTAAATAGTATAGTCATATACAGGTGTGGTGCATCTGACAGCCTGGCCGGCCCGGGTATGTAACAGCCGCCCTTTGGCAAGAACCAGCTTGCCATCGATAAGAACATAGTCAATTCCTTCAGGTATCGCATCAGGCAGGCCAAAATCAGCCTTATCCATGATACCCTTAATATCGAACACGACCAAATCCGCATCCATGCCAACCCGCAAACGACCCTTGGTATGAAAGCCAAGCGTCTCCGCCGGCAGCAACGTGGCTTTCCGGATAGCTTCCATAATCGTTAATTCATAGCGTTCTCCCACCATTTGCCGGAAATAACGGGGAAAACTGCCGGCAATCTGTGGGTGTCCCTCACCGGGGGCATACTCGCCGGTATCGGTGGAAGGCATGGCATAGGGATGACTTAGGGCCATATAAATCTCTTCTTCAATCCCGGTAAACACAACTACCGAGGCCTGCGGGTCATTAGCGCGTAAATCCCTGTACATGTCCATATCCAGCCGCTTGCCGTTGTACTTACCGGTAACAGCCAGGATATCCTCCAGTTTCCAGCCATTAGCGACCATGGACTCCTCGCTGAACAAAACAGCGCCGATGTGGCTTGCCCATTGGGTATACATGCCGCTGTCAAAGCGGATATCCATGCCGTCGGCTCTGGCTTTGTCGATCACAGCCAGGGCTTCATCCATCACCCCTGTACCATACTGATAAACCAAATGGGAGATTTGGACCCGGGCACCGGTTTGCCGGGCAATATCGATCGCCTCCACCAGTGAATACATATCTATACTTGTGCGCATCCGTGTATCTACCGAAACCACCCGGCCATAACGGGCAGCCAGCTTGCTTAGCCTGTATATCTCATCATTGGAGCTGCCCGGTGCGTAAGCCAACCCCAGGGATAAACCGCAGGCCCCCTCGGCAAAAGCTTTTTCGACCTGATATTCCATACGTGCCAATTGCTCCGGCGTAGCCGGCTGGTGCGGATCTTTGGCTCCCACCCAATCCCGCAGACTCATCGAATGGCCAAACATTTCAGCCTGATTAATAATAAAGCCCTCTTTTTCCTGGGCTGCAAAAAATGCTTCAATATCCAGCGGGCTCAAACCGCAGTTACCGCCAACGGTCGTGGTTATCCCCTGCCGCAACGACAGCTCACCACAGTAAGCACGCCAGTCAACATGACCATGAATATCGATAAACCCAGGACAAACAATCCTGCCGTTGGCATCAATCTCTTCCCGGCCATGGATTTCCTGCTGGGTAACAGCAGCAATCTTGCCGGCTTGAATGCCGATATTGCCTTGTCTCCGGGTCAGCTTCTCCGGATCAACTAAAATACCATTCACAATTACAATATCAAACATCTCATCGCCGCCTGTCTGCTGTATTAGGGGGTACCTGCCGCCACACTTAAGGTTATCATATCATTTCCCCCGGCCGGGTACAACAAAAAACAGACACAAAACGCCTGTGCCTGTTATCGGCCTTACTTAGTCCGGCGAAAAGAAACAAGAGACCTGTCCCTTATCCCATAAATAGACCGGCAATATACGACGGCAAAATGAAATCCTGCAAACCGTATACGGTCTGCAGGATCGTGGCTTAGGCATCTTTGTCCAACACATGCACCTTAACATTCTTAATGCCAAAATCATAGGCTTTGTCAACAGAATGCATGGCAATATCGATCCGGTTGCCTTTAATGGCCCCGCCCGTATCCTCGGCTACTGCATATTGGCCGGTACCGTCGGGATATTCAATATAGACCCGCGAACCCAGGGGAATCACCTTGGGGTCAACGGCAACAACCCCGGGGCGGACAGTGGTTCCTAAAAAGGTTTTATCTCCCCACTGGCCGTTGTCATGCTCGCCTGGTGCATACGCAGTGGCTTTAATCTCAAGCACCTTGGTAGAGTCAGCCGGTGCCTTGTCGGCAGCAGGCGAAGCCTGCACTTTTTTCGTACTTTGCTTGGTAGTCTGCTTGGTATTTTGTTTTGTCGTCTCTTTTGTACTTTGCTTTGCGGTTTGGGCTGCCGGGGTTTTACTCTGGGCCTGCTGGCTGCGCTGGGCTGCAGCGTCAGCTTTCGCCTGGGCTCGGGCCTGTTTTTTCAGAGGCACCCTGCTTTCTGACTGAAAACCAAAATGCCCTTTCGTAGTTTTGGCCATCTGCTGCGTCGCCTGCGTTGGCTGAGCGCCCTGATCCGGGGCAGCTGAGG
>JAEWGR010000163.1 GCA_023388195.1 Bacillota bacterium | reverse complement strand
CCGTACTGTTTGAGCGCAGCGAGTTTGCTGGGGCCGGAAAATCTTTTTCTGGGGCAACGCAGGCAGCTGATGCCGGCGTTGCCCCGACTGGCTGGCAACCGTTCCTAATGCTTAAAATGCCGCATGCCGGTAAATACCATAATCATATCATGGTCATCGGCTGCTTTGATTGAATCTTCATCATGAACAGAGCCGCCTGGCTGAATAATAGCTTTGATGCCGGCGGCCGCCGCCGCTTGCACCGTGTCGGCAAAGGGGAAAAAAGCATCTGAGGCCAGTACTGCCCCCCGGGCCTGTTCGCCGGCCTGGGCCAAAGCAATGCCGGCGGCCCCCACCCGGTTCATCTGGCCGGCGCCGACGCCTAAGGTCTTATTGTCATTGGCAATGACAATCGCATTGGATTTAACATGCTTGACAACCTTCCAGGCAAACAGCAGCTGCTCCCAGTCGGCAGCCGACGGCTGGCGCCTGGTGACTATTTTCATGTTGTCCTGACTGGCGGTTGTCATGTCGGTTTGCTGCAGCAATATCCCGCCGGCCACCGATTTTATATCAAGCCGGGTGCTGTCAGGCTGCGGCAGGCCGGCCGCCAATAGGCGGACATTCTTCTTTTGGGTCAAAATGTCAAGGGCCGCCTGGCTGAAAGCCGGGGCAATAACGGCCTCGGCAAACAGGCCGCTGATCAATTCAGCCGTTGCCTGATCCACTTCCCGGTTTACACCGATGATACCGCCATAAGCCGACACCGGGTCAGCCTGGTATGCCTTGTGGTAAGCCTCCGCCAGGGTGGCCCCGGTACCGGTGCCGCAGGGATTAGTATGTTTGATAATGGCGGCTGCCGGCTGCTCAAATTCGGCTGCCAGCGCATACGCCGCCTCAACGTCAACAATATTATTAAAGGACAACTCTTTGCCGTTCAGCTGTTTGGCATTAGCCACACCCGGTCCGGAATAGTGCTGCTCACGATAAAAGCCGGCCGCCTGATGGGGGTTTTCCCCATAACGCAGATCCTGGGCTTTTTCATACACAAGCTGCAGTGTTGCCGGGAACAGCCCTTGTCCGAGCTGTCCGCCCAAATAACGGGCAATACAGGCATCATAGCCGGCCGTGTGGCTGAAGGCTTCCTGAGCCAGTGCCATCCGGCTTTTACCATCGATCTCACCGCTTGCTGTCAACTGGGTAATGACCTCTCCGTACCGTACCGGATTGACAACAACTGTTACATAGTGAAAATTCTTGGCAGCGGCCCGGATCATAGCCGGTCCGCCGATATCTATGTTTTCCACGGCCTCTTCTAAGGTCACAGCCGGATTGGCAATCGTCTGGCGGAAGGGGTACAGGTTAACAGCCACCAGATCAATGCCGGTAATATGGTGTTCGTCCATCGCCGCCTGGTGGGCGGGATTATCACGAATCGCCAATATGCCGCCGTGGATATACGGGTTGAGTGTTTTTACCCTGCCATCCATAATCTCGGGGAAACCGGTAACTTCACTGACATAGGTAACAGGTATGCCGGCATTTTTTAAGGCTTGCATCGTCCCGCCGGTTGAGATAATTTCTACCCCCAGGTTATGTAAAGCACTGGCAAACTCAACAATACCGGTTTTATCCGACACACTTAAGAGCGCACGTTTTATTTTCATAAGTATCCCTCGCTATCACTTACTCTTTGTCTACTATGTGTATATGCCGGCCTGCGGAAGTCAGTCGCCCTTCACAGTATAAAGCGAGAGCACGGGGGTATAAAATATGTTCGGCATGCAAAATACGTTCAGATAAGGTCTCAACTGTATCATCTCCCAGAACCGGTACAGCTTCCTGCAGAATAATAGGGCCTGTATCCATCCCGGCGTCAACGAAGTGTACTGTACAACCGGCAACCTTTACCCCATAAGCCAGGGCTTGCTGCTGCGCGTTTTCACCGGGAAAGGCCGGTAGCAGGGAAGGATGGATGTTCATGATCCTGCCGGCAAAACGGTCAATAAAATACTGGCTCAAAATACGCATGAAACCGGCCAATACCACCAGTTCAACATGGTGAATGGCAAGTTCTTCGGCAACAGCGGTCTCGAATTCCCGGCGGCCGGCAAATAACCGCCGGTCAATACACACAGCCTGAATATCCACTCCGGCCATGCGTTTGAGCACATTAGCCTCTGGGTTATCACTGATAACCACACCAATTTTGGCATCAAGCCGGCCGGCCTGGATAGCATCGATGATCGCCTGCAGATTGCTGCCACGCCCTGATGCCAATACACCGATTACCGTTTTGTTCATAACACAGCCCCCTACTTGAGTTCCACCTGGCCCTCGCCGGCAACAACCCTGCCGATAATATAGGATTTTTCATCTCTGGCAGCAAGATGGGCCTGAATAGCCGGTACCTGCTCGGCGGCAACCACCAGAATCATGCCAATACCCATGTTAAAGGTCCGGAACATCTCGGCCTTGGCGACCCCGCCCCACTGCTGCAGCAGGTCAAAAATAACCGGCTGAGGCCAGGCCCGGGAATCCACCTCTACCCCGCAGCCGGCAGGCAATACGCGGGGAATGTTATCATAAAAGCCCCCGCCGGTAATGTGCACCATGCCATGAATATCAAATTCTTCAATCAGCGGCAGGCAGGTTTTAGGGTACAGCCGGGTCGGTTCCAGCAGTTCCTGCCCCAGTGTACGTCCGAGTTCCGGAATAAAGTCATCCACACTCAGTTTTTTCACATCAAAACAAATCTTGCGCACCAGGGAATAGCCGTTAGAATGGATACCGCTGGAAGGCAGGCCAAGGAGCACATCCCCAGGCGCAATCTTCTCTCCGGTTATAATCTTGTCCCGGTCCACAACCCCTACAGCAAAGCCGGCGATATCATATTCACCATCCGGATAAAAGCCGGCCATCTCGGCAGTTTCACCGCCAATAAGCGCACAGCCTGATTCACGGCAGGCCATGGCCACCCCGCTGACAATGGCCGCAACCTTCTCCGGTTCAAGTTTGCCAACAGCCAGGTAATCCAGGAAAAAGAGCGGCTCGGCTCCTTGTACCAGGATATCGTTCACACACATGGCCACGCCATCCTGGCCGATGGTATCATGCCTGTCGGCCATAAAAGCAATTTTCAGCTTAGTGCCGACACCGTCGGTGCCGCTGACCAGCACTGGCTGGCGGTACTTGCCGGCATTCAGGGCAAACAACCCGCCAAAACCGCCGATATCACCCAGAACCTCGGGACGATAGGTCGAGCGCACATGGCGCTTCATTAATTCTACGGCCTTGTTGCCGGCATCAATATCCACCCCCGCATCCCGGTAGGTAAGTTCAACATTTGTTTTTTGCTTATCGGTCATTTGAGACCTCCTGCTCTAGCATTTACTTATGGTTGGTTCAAACAAAAACTTATTATTTACACAATCACCGTCACCAGGTGTCCGGGCTGGATAATCACAGTTAAAACAGGCATTGCACAGGGTTTTCCGGGAAATTTTGTCAATGGATGCATGCAGTCCTGCCAGACTCAGATAATGGAGCGAATCGGCGCCGATAAACTGCCTGATCTCCTCTACCTTTTTGTAGGAGGCAATCAGCTCCTTGCGGGCTGAGGTATCAATACCGTAATAGCAGGGAAAGCCGATCGGCGGCGAGCTTACACACATATGCACGGCGGTGGCGCCGGCGTCCTTCAGCATGCGGACAATCTTGCCGCTGGTAGTTCCCCGCACAATCGAATCATCCACCATGATTACAGATTTGCCTTTGACCACCGAGCCAACGGCATTCAGTTTAATCCGGACCCCCATGTCCCGCTTTTTCTGCTCCGGCTGAATGAAGGTCCGGCCAATATAACGGTTCTTCATAAGGCCTTCGGCAAAAGGAATCCCCGATTCATGACTGTAGCCCAGCGCAGCGGTTGTCCCTGAATCCGGCACCGAGATAACGATATCGGCCTTGAAGCCGCTCTCCCGCGCCAGGGTGCGGCCCATGCTGAACCTGGCCTGGTATACACTCTGGCCGTCGATGACACTGTCCGGACGGGCAAAATAGATATATTCAAAAACACAACCGGCCAGCCGGTCAGATTCGGCAAAGCGCCGCGACACCACGCCGCTGTCATCAATAATGACCATTTCTCCCGGTTCAATATCGCGGACAAATTCGGCACCTACCGTATCAAGCGCACAGGACTCAGAGGCCAATACCCAGCCCTCGCCCAGACGCCCCAGACACAGCGGCCGGAACCCATGGGGGTCACGCACACCAATCAGCTTGGTTTCTGTCATAATAACCAGGCAATAGGCACCATGAACGTTAGCCAGGCTGTCAATAATTTTATCCTCAACTGCGGGCTTGCCGGAACGGGCAATGAGATTTACCAGCACTTCACTGTCAATGGAGGTTTGGAATACGCTGCCTTTGCGCTCCAGCTCCTCCCGTATTTCATGGGCGTTGGTGAGGTTGCCATTGTGGGCCAGACTGATCTGACCGCCGGAATAATTGACCAGTAATGGCTGGGTGTTGCGCAAAAGGCTGGACCCGGTTGTCGAGTAGCGGACATGACCAATGGCAATACGGGCCGGCATCTCAGGCAGATTATGCCGGAATACCTCGTTCACCAGCCCCATACCCCGCTGTACATCCATAACCTGACCGTCGGTAACAGCGATACCTGCGCTTTCCTGCCCCCGGTGCTGCAGTGCATACAGACCCCAGTAGGTGGATAACGCCACATTCTCCTGACTGGCAAAGATACCGAATACGCCGCACTCTTCCCGCCATTTATCGCTTTCTATATCGTAAAGCATTAGGAATTCTCACCTGTCAGTCTTTTCAGCACTTCCTGGTAGGCTTCCTCGACATTGCCTAAATCTCGGCGGAAACGGTCCTTATCCAGCTTTTGTCCGGTTTCACTATCCCAGAACCGGCAGGTATCTGGCGAAATCTCATCCCCGAGCAGTACCTCGCCTTTATGCACCCCGAATTCCAGCTTAAAGTCGATAAGTTCCACTTTTTTGTCCTTCAGGAAAGCAGAAAGAATTTCATTGATCCGCAGGGCATATTTTTCCATGGTTTCAACCTGGGCCGGTGTTGCCAGACCAAGGGCTTTAATATGATAATCATTAATCAGCGGATCACCCAGTTCATCATCTTTATAGTAAAGTTCGATGATGGTAGTCGGTAATTTCCGCCCTTCTTCCCAGCCAATACGCTTAGCCAGACTACCGGCGGCAATATTGCGGACAACAACCTCTACCGGCAGAATATCCAGTTTTTTTACCAGCATTTCCCGGTCGCTGCGCATTTCGATGAAATGATGGGGAATCCCTTCCTTGCCCAGGAGATTAAAGAAAAAGGTCGATATTTTATTGTTAAAGACCCCTTTATTGCCAATAGTACCGCGTTTTTCACCATTAAAGGCGGTCGCATCATCCTTAAAGAACACCATCAATTCATCGGGGTTCTCTGTGGCAAATACCTGTTTTGCTTTTCCTTCATACATAGGTTTCTGAGTCATCATTTTCTGCCTCCTTAAAATAGTCAATGATATGATTTCCAATCTTGATTTTCTCAGACAGGCTGTTTAGTTCCGCCACCGGCGGTAAAACAAAACCCTCTGCCGGAAAATCTTTATTGGGCTGGTATGCGGACGATATTGGGTCAGAGCAAACTATTAATCACGCGCGGCAAGCTTCTCAGCGAGGCGGGCATCTTTTTTTTCTACTTCGGCAGCCATCTGTTCACGGTGAGTTGTCAGTTTAGCGGCAAGGGCCTCATTATGAACCGCCAGAATCTGGGCAGCAAACAAGGCTGCATTTTTGGCACCATTAATAGCCATAGTCGCAACCGGAATGCCTGCAGGCATTTGCACAATGCTTAACAAGGCATCCATGCCCCCGAGCGGGGTGGCATTAACCGGAATCCCAATGACTGGCAGGGTTGTAAAGCTGGCAATAACTCCCGGCAAGTGCGCGGCCGCCCCGGCAGCGGCAATAATGACCTGAACACCGCGGTCTTTGGCCCCGGCCACAAATTTATGAACCTTATCCGGGGTGCGATGGGCCGATGCCACCAGTAATTCTGTCTCAATATCAAACTCTTTCAGTTGGGCAGCAGCCGGTTCCAGCACAGGCCAGTCGGAATCACTGCCCATAATGATTGCTACTTTCATATTCTCATCCTCTCATTTTGCAGCACGCCAGAGCGTTGGGGAAAATTTATATATAACTGAATTTGCTTTAATAAAACCTGAAAGTAAACCCAGATATTTATGATAAATATCTGGGTTTTACATTTCCTGCTATTCAGCCAGGAATACGAACCGGCATACAACCAGCACCGCCAGCACGTAGACAATCCAGTGTACCTCACGCCCCCGGCCGGTAACAAGCTTCAGCAGCGGATACATCACCAGACCGGCGGAAATACCGTTGGCAATACTATAAGTAAATGGCATCATTACAATTGTCAGGAACGCCGGCATCCCTTCTGTCAGGTCACTAAAATCAATATGCCGGATAGACTCGATCATCAATGCCCCGACAATGATCAGGGCCGGAGCCGTGGCCGCATCCGGAATAAGCCCGGCCAGCGGTGTAAAGAACAGGGCCAGAAGAAACAACACGCCACAGACAACCGCAGTCAGACCTGTGCGGCCGCCGGCCCCTACACCGGCAGCGCTCTCGACGAAGGCAGTAATGGTACTGGTCCCGAGCATAGCCCCCAGGCTTACACCGGTGGCGTCTACCAGCATGGCTTTGCCAATGCCGGGAAATTTGCCTTTCTTATCCATCAGCCCGGCCTTGGAAGCGGTGCCTACCAGGGTACCCATAGTATCAAATAACTCAACAAAGGTGAAGGTAAATACAATTGCCAGCAGGCCCATATTTAAGGCCCCCATAATATCCAGCGCTAAAAAGGCATTATTGCTGAAATCCGGCATGGCAATCGGTGAAAAGCCGGCGGGAATTTTAACAATACCCATAAGTATCCCGACAACGGTGGTAATAAAAATGCCAATCAGCATGGAGCCTTTTACCTGCCGGGCCATCAAAATACCAATAAAAATAAAGCCAAATACCGCCAATAATACTTCCGGATGGGACAGCTGCCCCATCTCAATAATAGTTTCAAAGCTAAGCGGTGTGCCATTGCCTTTAGCGGCAACAATTTTTTCCAGTGTGGGCGGAATCAGGGACAGGCGAATACTCATAATGCCTGACAGCTTGAGACCGATAATGGTGATAAACAGACCGATCCCCACGGTAATGGCATGCTTTAAAGAGGTGGGCATACCCTCAACCAGCAGTTGACGCACCTGAGTTACAGTAAGCAAAATAAAAATAAGACCGGAAATAAATACAGCACCCAGCGCTACCTGCCAGGAAACCCCCATACCAATAACAACCGTAAAAGCATAAAAAGCATTAAGCCCCATACCTGGTGCCAGGGCAATCGGATAATTGACAAAAACGCCCATCATGATCGATACCACCCCGGCGCCAATGGCTGTGGCCAGGAGTACCGCATTCTTGTCCATGCCGGCTGCTCCCAGAATACTAGGGTTTACAAACAATATGTAAGCCATAGTCATAAAGGTGGTAATACCCGCGATTACCTCTGTCTTTACATCTGTCTTGCGGGAACTGAGTTTAAAAAGCTTTTCCAACATTCTTTTTCTCTCCCTTTCGGCTATATAGTGGGAGTGTTGCCGTAAACGCTACAGTTTATCCGAAAAAACGCCAAAAAACCCTGACAGGGAATTTTCGCATGATACTATAGAGCGAAACTTCCCCGCCAGGGTTTTTATCCCATCGGTGTAGTGTCAACAAGCAACACCTGCGCCACTTGGTCGCAGACCACAGCAGCAGAGCTGTGCGGAACCCTAGGCGCACTTTCACTCGTAGTCGGGCGATTTACGGTCGCCAGGTAGAGACTTTTGAGCCATATTCTCAAAGATATACGAGCATATTGATTTACTTGTATTGTACCAGGAGTGGACAAAATCTGTCAATAAAAAAATCGAACTTTACTAACCATTTTGGAATTATTGTTCGGAATCTTCCGGGATGGCTTATTTCAGCAGGGACATTCTGATTTTTACGACCGCCTTTTTAACCTGCTGTTCCTGCTGCAGTCTGCAGTTTGGCCGGTGCACATCCCAGGGAAAAAATACCGCATACATCCCGGCAGTCATAACCAGGTCTGTTTCCGGCTGCACAGTTTTATAAAAAATAACATCCCTGGCAGCGAGTTCATCTGCCAACACCTCATTACCGTCTGCCATCACACTGTAAGCAATCAGCTCTTCACCGGCGATCATGTACTGGATATCAAGGTAGTCCGCATGCGCTTCGGCCCGGCGCATTTCCCGGGGCTGGGTTTCATATTCGTTAATGGACACATATATGTCTTGGCCTTCAATCTCATGTTTGCCGGCAGGCAATTCAGACAGGTTTGCTGTTGTTAGATACGTAAGGCCTTTGACAAGGGCCTGTGGAAGCAGTGGTGCATCTTTTGCCAGGGTTGAAATATGTCCAAAAATCACAAATACTCCTCCAATACAGTGTCTTAGCCACGCTTTAGGGCAAGCACTAGTTTATAATTCTTCTGGCGCCAAGGTAACGGGGCTGCCAGTAGGTTTCGTCAAGCCGGGAAACCATGACACCCCGGCTTGATGAAGCGTGAATAAACCTGCCATTACCGGTATAAATCCCCACATGCGACGCGCCAGGCGCATAGGTGGTAAAAAACACTAAGTCGCCGGCTTTAAGCCGGGCCTGTTCAATTTTCTTGCCTGTCCGGTACTGCACATCGGCAGCGCGTGGCAAACTCCGGCCATGCTGGCCATACACATATTTGACAAACCCCGAGCAATCAAAGCCTTTCGGGGTATCGCCGCCAAACCGGTACGGGGTTTTTAAATATTTTTCCGCAGTTTTAACAATAGTAAGCGCAGGCTCCGGCTTCGCCGGCTTTCTAACAGCAGCCATTGCCGGCGAATGCATCAGGACAAGCATACACAGTATCAGGCTCAGGACAGTAATTTTACCGGTCAGCCGCATAAGGTCCACCTCTGCTTCTGTTTTGACGCCAGCCTATGCTGGCCGAGGCTCAGGCTCTCTTACGCGTATTTTTCGGCACAGTATCCCTAATTCCTCTTTTTATTGGCATTTTTTTGCTTTCGCCAGCCGTTGTCAATCCTGCTTTTACAAGCTCAGTCCGGTCTGAACTCTCCCCGGTCTTTATATAACGAGTGCTCCAGACCAAAGCCGTCAAGTATCTTACCGACCATACAATGTATCAGTTCATCCAGCGTTTCCGGTCTATGATAAAAGACAGGAGCCGCAGGCATTACGACCGCCCCGGCCTGCGCTAAGGCCAGCATGTTGGTCAGATGAATAGCTGTCACCGGCGTCTCACGGGGCACTACGATCAGCCGCCGACCTTCTTTCAGGGTAACATCGGCCGCCCGTGTGAGCAGATCCCGCCCGCTGGCGGTCGCCAGCGCCCCCAAAGTATGCATAGAACAAGGCACCACAACCATGCCGCCTGTTTTAAAGGAACCGCTGGCTACAGCCGCAAACAGGTCCGAGTTGTCATACACCACAGCATAAGGCATAAGGTCTGCCATCGTAAGCCCACACTCATAGGTAAGCACTTTCCGGCCCATCTCAGTATAAACAGCATGCACCTCCAGCCCCAGACCGGCCAGCACTTTTATCAAGGTATAGCCATAAATGGCTCCGCTTGCTCCAGTAACACCAACAACCAAGCGCATAATGCCCCTCCAGTTCAAACACCATATTTTATGACTATATAATCATCATAATGAGTAAAACCAATCGTCCTATAGGCCTTACAAGCGAAAGCATTATCCTTACGCACCGTAAGCACCGGTATTTTGCCGGCTTGCAAAATCCGGCGGCACAGCTCGGCCACAACCATTTTACAAAAACCTTTCTTCCGGCTGCTTGCACTGGTATATACGCCGCCGATTTGGCTTACCTGGTTTGTTGTTACCTGGATCATAGCCTGGGCTTTCGGCACCCCGTCCTCAAGCAAGAAAATGAAATCCTCCTCAGGGCCACGGTCATCTATTAGTTTTACAGCCAGTTCCTGGTTAAAGCGGCGGTTAAACCCCTGCCGGTAGGCCTCCACAACAAAGCCCAGGGCGGCCGACCGCTCAACCTCGCCGGCATTGGCAAGCTGGACCGGGGCAGCAACAACCGGCAGTTTACTCTCCCGGTTAAGCAGATAGTGGCTGTCTTCATAGTCAAGAACCCTTTTATAACCCCGCAGAGCCAGATAAAGCGGTTCTACCACCCGCTTCATTCCAGCCAGCACTTCAAACCGGCGCTGACGCATGATTTCCCCAAAACCGGCGGCAGCGCCCGCGGCCTCAAAGTGAGGGATAACACTGCCCAAATTATAAAATGCCAATATACCCCGTAACCGCCCTGATTGAAAATAACCATAATAATCCCCGCAGCGGCGGTCCATCCGGTTATTATCAAGCCCGCAGCGGGTAATATTGCTGTTAAGCACAACAGCTTCTATATAATTACGTTCCAGATAGTCCCTAACCTCATAGAAATCATCACCTGTTAACAATCTGAACACGCGATCTGCCTTCCTCCTGGCAACAAAGTGCTTGCAGTTACTAACCAGCTTGTACCAATCTAATTATACCTTGCAAACTAGCTCACTTGTTCGCGCAAAACACGTTTTAGGATCTTGCCTGTCTGATTTTTGGGCAATGCATCAACAATAATAAAATCCCGCGGTATTTTATAGGCGGCAATATTGGTCTGCAGATATTCCCGTACTGCCTTTTTATCAAAATCAGTACCTTCCTGAATGACCACATAGGCCAGTGCCACCTGACCACGTAATTCATCGGCCGCACCAATCACACTTGCTTCAACAATACCAGGGAAAGCGTACAGCAGCTCCTCTATTTCGCGCGGATATATGTTTTCACCGTTGGCAATAATCAGATCCTTTAATCTGTCAACGACAAAAAAATATCCTTCCTGATCCCGGCAGGCGAGATCGCCGGTATGGAGCCAGCCGTCTTTCAGCGCAGCGGCAGTCTCTGCCGGCAGGTTGAAATATCCCTGCATAACACTCGGTCCCCGGACAATAATCTCACCGACCTCACCCGGCGGCAGTTCCTGTCCGTCCGCATCGACCACTTTAACCTCCAGGCCGGCCAGGGACTTACCGATTGAGCAATATTTAGGCTGGTCCACCGGATTAAGAGCGACTACCGGCGATGCCTCAGACAGGCCATACCCTTCCAGGATCTGGATGCCATATTTTTCTGTAAACTGCTTCGCTACCTTTTCCGGCAGCGAAGCACCACCTGAAATCAAATACTTAACCCCGGCAAAATCGCCCGGTTCGCCAATTCGGGTCAGGAGGTTATACATTGGCGGTACACCATAGGCAACCGTTACCTTGTATTCCTTAATGGCAGCAATCGTTTCTTTCGGCGCAAAAGACTCCAGTATAGTAATGGCCGCACCACAGAGCAGCGTGTTAAGAACGGCACAGGTCCAGGCAAAACAGTGATACATGGGCAGCACGCACAACACATTATCATCAGCGGCAACCGGCAGCCTCTCGCGGAATGCCCTGGCATTGGCCACAAGGTTATTGTGGGTCAAAACAGCACCCTTGGGACGCCCGGTCGTACCGGAGGTATAGATAACAGCACAGGGGCTGTTTACAGTAAGGCTGCTGTCTGCAACCGGGGCCGGCGGCAAGGGTTCTTGCTCCAGCCGTTGTTTCAATACCGGTATGACAAGCTGGGCAACAGTCTGTCTGTCATGGTGCTGACTAAGTTCACTGTCAATTGCCAGTTGTTCCATCGTAACCAGTACTTTCATCTGGGCATCTTTAACAATAAAAGCAATTTCCCGGGCAGTCAGCTGAAAATTAAGCGGCACGACAACGGCACCAAGACTGACAATAGCCATATAACAATAGACAAATTCAGGCGAATTGCGGGAGAACAGGCCAACGTTCTCGCCTATCCGGATACCTGCCGCATAAAAATAATTGCGGTATTTCTCAACCTCGTCCTGCAACTGGCCATAGGCTATTCGGTCCCTGCCGGCAAATACGGTATTGTCTTTTTCGCCCTGAAATATAAGATTATGAACAAACAATGCATGCACCCCTTCGACAAATGATAAACCCAAAGCAGCAGCCTCACGGCCTTGCAGTCGTATTGCCCATAATCGCAGTACGCTACTAGTATACCGTAACATTCTGTTAATTAGCAATTTCACTAAAGATAAGACTGGCTTGTGTCAGGGCCACCATGCATGACACCGGCCAGTCTTATTTATTATAAATTCTTATAGACTGATAAACCTTCAGTCCCGGCAGCAAAGTGAGTTCACATTGCGCCTTAATAAATTTTATTATAGCAAACTCCCCCCGGCAGCAACAGGCCTAATTTTCCTTTACAGGGATAAATTTACACAACAGGCATAACTGGCGAAGCCAAAAAAAGTAAGCCTGACCGGAATATAGTCAGGCTTACTTTGTTCTAAACTCTGCAATATTAAATACTGATTTTAGCCCCAAGCAGTTCAACAAAAGCCCTTAGCCAGGCTGGGTGATTGGGCCAGGCCTGCGCAGTTACCAGATTGCCGCTGACAACAACAGGCTCATCTTTCCAGGCAGCGCCAGCCAGCCGGCACTCCGCCGCACAGGCGGGATAGGAGGTTACCGTTTGGCCTGTCAGCACGTTGGCCGGCGCCAATAGCTGCGTACCGTGGCAAATGGCGGCTACCGGCTTGCCGGCAGCAAAAAAATCCTGCACCAGTTTGACAGCTTCGTCATACATGCGGATGTATTCAGGCGCACGGCCACCGGGAACGACCAGGCCGGCATAGTCGTCAGCCCTGGCATCTTTAGCGGCGATGTCAACAGCGATCCGGTGCCCGGTTAATTCAATATACGTGTCTAAGCCGGTAAAATCATGAACAACAAGCTGTACCATATCACCGGCCTTTTTATTGGGCACGGCAACATCAACATGGTAGCCCAGCATCATCAGTGCCTGCTGTGGCACTTTAACCTCATAATCTTCAGCACAGTCCCCGGTAAGCAACAGGATTTTTTTAGCCATTGTGTAACCTCCTCATTTTGTGATATGGTTACATATTCTATAAAACCCTATTTTTTCCTGCTCATTTTTTACATGACACCCCATTGACGCCGGTATTCAAGATATATCCGGTACTCCCGGTCAGCAAAACCGTGATCGGCCAGCAACCGGCGTGCCGCCACCGCTTCCACACTTTCGGAATCGGCATAAATCAAGTCCTTTTTGGCGGTAAAGCTAAACCCGGCTGCGCCCAGAACCTCCAGCATGGCGGCGGCCCGTTCTGTTGCTGCCGCCACACTTTTACCGTAGCTCCTAAGACTGGCGGGACTGGGGGCAGCAGCCGGCGCCGGTTGCCTGACAGGCTCCAAATCTTTCAGATTTATGATAATGCGGGTAGTATAGTCAACCATTATTTAATCCCCAGCCAATATTCAACAAATAAGACATTGGAAAGCAAATAACCCAGCGGCACATTAATAATAACGCCGGCTGCAAACGCCGCCAACGGTTTCCAGCCGAAAGAGGTAAGTTCCCTCAACCGGGTGGTAAGGCCGATGCACAGAAAGGTCCAGGTA
>JAEWGR010000161.1 GCA_023388195.1 Bacillota bacterium | reverse complement strand
CACATGAGAAATTTACCTGGCAGGAAAAGTGATATTAAAGATTCGGAATGGATTGCTACATTACTTAGGCATGGATTACTGACCCCGAGTTTTATTCCCGATAAAATCACCCGGACGCTGCGGGAATTGTGTACTTAATTGATAAAATTGATTTGTTTAGAGTTAATGCAAGTAAGTGTCAAGAAAATATTTCTTGACAGCTAAATGAAATCATTGATCGCGATTTAGAAGAGTATGAAAATACATATAATTATATTGCGAGTACTCTAGGTATATGATTTGTCCCTCAAGTTCAATTTCATGATATTGGCTAATTGTATTCTCTGCTGCTCAGTTGGCGCCAACACAAATGTGCGAAAAATTATTGACAGTACCTGGGGGGATCATACTGATCCAAATATAAGTTGGGGGGGGGTACTCTTGACAAAAATTCTGCGCATCACTCTGTTATTGTTTATTCTCGTTTTATCGGTTAATAGTTCTTGTCAAGCCAAATGGATTGAGGTGGCTAAAACTAAAGGCGGTAGTCCACTTTCATTTAGCACGGAAATAGAATATGTACCAGATTCCGAACAGTCAAAAGTTATTATCTGGACCAAGATAGATTTTAAACCTGATGATCCTTTAGCTAACCAAACGCTGCCGGGACTCAAAACATGGCTTACGATAGCATACCTTGATTTTTCCTCTCAAAAACATGCTACGATTTTTCATATCTTCTATGACAATAACGGCAATATTCTCCAATCATTCTTTGCCAACCCAATTAAATATGAACCAATTGATAAGGCTTCCACCATAGGTATTATTTATGAGGTCATTTATCGATCTCATACTGAAATAAATTAGGATGGTGATTTTTACTAAAAAATACCCCACTTATGGTTTTTTCGGCTCAATAATAAAGGAAACAGTCAAAAATGGGTTGGAGGTTCTTTTATGACAAACTTTTTGCGAATTACTATGTTAATATTCGTTCTCATTTTATCGATTAATGGTTCTTGCCAAGCCAAATGGATCGAGGTTGATAAGATTGGAGACAAACTTCCACTTTCGTATAGCACGGAAATGGAATATGTACCAAATTCTGAGCAGACAAAAGTTAATCTCTGGGTTAAGCTAGATATCGATCAAGATGATCCATTATCTATGAAAATGCTGCCAGGTCTTAAGTCCATGGTTATGTTGGTATGTTTTGATTTCTCTGCTCAACAGTGTGCACTCCTACTGAATATTGCCTCTGGCGCCAACGGCAACATTATTAATTCAACTAAAAGCAATTCAATAACCTTTGAACCATATACCAGTTTCTCACCTGTAAGTATCCCCATGAGCAATGTTTATAGGACTGTTTACCAATTACATACCGAAAACAAAATTTAAGGTGATAACATTGCCAAAACACCGATCCAACAACGAAGGTACTATATGCGAAAATAAAAGTCATTTTTCTTACCTATGGCCCAGTTCCCATTTCATCAATTTTCCAGCCACTTTGGGGACTTTCCTTTTTTAAAATAACATACCATATATGTCTCCCATTCCTCATAGTTATTTCTTCTTTAAAAAATTCATCCATCAACACTGCATACATTAAAGTTCTTTCTGAGTCTCCTCCTACTCTTCGTAAGCTTACAATTTTTACTGACTCTATGTTTTGTTCCTCAGTCCTGGAACGGCTGGAAGGCAGGGAAGCCACAGATACTTATCTGATGAATCATATTCATTTGCCGGAAATTCGGATTCTGGTCGTCGAAAATGCTCTTGCCGCCAGGAATTACTTGCTAGCAGAGAAACTATGTACCGAAGCATTACAGCAAGATACCCGGGGTTATTTCAACAAGCCTGCGCCCTGGGCCTATTATCTGGAAAGGCTTTATGCTGAAACGGCCAATGGAGGCAAGCGGGAGGAACTTGTTCGGTTTATCCTGTTTCATGGCGATACTTCCTATTCAATAAACTAAAAGACTTACTTGGTATTGATACTCAGTTTATTTACCTTGTTAAAAAAGCGAATGCGGTGTCCGAACTTTATACGCCAATTCATTGTTAGAATTTGATTTTAGGTAGGCAGATTAGTAAACACGGACGATGTATCTGCCATGATGAAGGCCGCTGTCCGTGAGGTGCTGGATGGACCGCGAAGGGGGCGGTCGGCGAATTGCGATAAAAAGGTATATAATGACTCAAGAGAACCGTCCCAGTGAGTCATTCTACTAATAAATATTGGGCTATGGGAATTGAATGGCCTCTTTTAAGAGGGCAAGATATCTTACAAAGTGAATCAGTTGCTATCAGGGATGCTTTTACTGATAGAATATGGGACATGATTGAAATGGAGAGAGAAAAACTTAGATATGAAGTTTGAAGATGATTTTCGAAATAAGAAGAAAGTAGTTTTTTTGGTTGTATTTTTTCTAATTATGGGGCCAATGGTTCGTTTACTTATGGCTGAATGGTTAGATTGGCGTACTGTAGAAAAGGAATTAGTTAGGACTAATTCAGGTGATGAATATATATTTCAATTTACTACTTCAATTAGTCACTATGCTTCATGTCAAATACTTGATGCACAAAATAAAAAACTATTGGCTGATTTTTTTGTGAAATTGCCTGCAAAGCCGCCGGTAAAAGTATTGATTGATACTTCTCAATTACGGTGCTATGAGGTGGGATATAGTATAATTTACCAAATGGATAATAAATTTGATAGCATTGAGCAATCCGAAGTTAAAGATCAAGACCCTAAGAATTTGCCTGGTCTGGTTATAGTTGGTAAAACCTTGATCGCGGAAAAACAATGGAAATGGTTAGACGTATTTGGAGATTTTCTTGTCAGAGCCAATGATGAGGAGACTATTCTTATTCTTAAGCGATATTCAAAGGGACAGTTTTTCAGTGAAGAAATCGACATGAATAATAATAGCGGAATTACACAGCAGCATATACAAGACTTAAGTAAACGTATTCTTTTAGATAATACAAAACCGTGACTATCAACCGGAAAGAGTAGGCTGCAGCGGGATGCCAGGGGGGGGCGGGGTTATCGACATAAAAGATGTCAGTAACCCCGCCCCCCTGGCACGTCTCTAGAAGCATGGGGAACACGAGGGGACGGTTCTCTTGAGTCATTTTTTATTCTAGTGCCTAAAGTGAGGCATAGTTGCTGCTTTTTATTGGTACAGATGCTAAGGTGACAAAAAAGGGCTGTAGCTTGCATCTCCTAATTTGAAATAAAAATTGACTTGAAATCCTGCAATTTATTGAAATATGGCAGGATTTCTTTGATTTTTTGGGAATGTATTGAATATAGTGCGCTGCAGGGGGCTTGGTCGGCAATTTTGCTTAAAGTCTCCTTTAAAACTTGATCTTGTAGGAAGCCCGACAAATGGCTGGAGGTTTTTTTGCTATGACTATGCCAACCCATAAAGACATTATGCTGCCTTTTTTGCAGCGTTTAGCTGATGGTAATGTGCATTCGCTAAAAGAGCTTCATCAGGTATTAGCAGACGAAATGCAACTGGATGAAGAGGAACGGACCCGTCAATTGCCGTCTGGTTTGCAGTCCATCTTTTATAATCGCCTTGGATGGGCCCGAACATATTTAAAAAAAGCACTGCTTATTGAAGCGATAGTATCCGGGCAATTCCGTATTACCGAACGGGGGCGGACCCTGCTGTTGCAAAAACCTCCCCGCATCGATATGTGCATATTGAGCCAATTTCCTGAGTTTAAGGAATTTAAACAACAAGTACGGCCCAAGGAAGATCCGTCTATGCCGGATGATAATAATGATAAAACGCCACGGGAAATGCTTCATAACTATTATCAGGAATTGAGAAATGCGTTAGCTGATGAACTATTACAGCAAATCGCCGACCAGTCACCGAAATTCTTTGAACACTTAGTCCTTGATTTGCTGCTGAAGATGGGCTACGGCGGTTCGCGGGAAGATGCCGCGCAGGTAGTCGGTAAGTCCGGTGATGAAGGGATCGATGGAATTATAAAAGAAGACCGCTTAGGCCTGGATGTCATTTATGTGCAGGCCAAACGGTGGAAGAATCCTGTTGGAAGTCCTGATATTCAAGGGTTTATTGGAGCCTTGCAACTGAAAGGTGCTCATAAAGGAATCTTTATTACCACTTCTGCTTTTACAGCGGCAGCCCGCGATGTAGCCACCAGGATAGGTAACCGGATCGTATTAATTGACGGAACTCAGTTAGCACAGTTGTTGATTGATTATGGGGTCGGCGTGGCTACCGAGACTACATATGAGATTAAGCGGATTGACTCGGATTATTTTGTGGAAGGGTAGAAAGCGTATTCAATAGGTCGTGCGTTTGAAATATTATTAGTATTTGTCAGGGAACATGAGGTCCACTTTTTTAAAAATCTAATCCTTCCTTTCTAGGAGAAAGATGGCGAACAGATTGCAGCTGACATGAAGGCGGTGCATTTAACATGCGGATGTACGTTGGGATTACAGATTTTGAATGGTTTAAGACTTTAAAGCAGGCCAACTGTGATGAGATTAATTTTTGGAAACCAGGAGGTCGCACAAACTTTAAAGCATTGCATGAAGGCGATATGTTTTTGTTTAAATTGCACAGTCCGCAAGATTACATTGTTGGCGGCGGCTTTTTCCTGAATTTTTCCATACTGCCCTCTTCGCTGGCATGGGAAGCATTTGGCATCGCCAACGGAGCCAAAAATTTATCGGAACTGACAAGCCGGATATATAAGTATAAAAAAACAAACCGTTTATCCGACCCAGATCCGCAAATAGGCTGCATCATCCTCGCCATGCCTTTTTACTTAGACGAAAGAGATTGGATTCCCGTTCCTAATGACTGGAACCGCAATATTGTACAGGGGAAAACTTATAACGCTTTTGAAGCCACTGGACAAGCACTGTTTGCGCAGGTACAAGATAAGCTTAGAAAGCAAGAAGTGGTGCAATCGATTGTCAAAGAAGGGTCGTCAGCATATCGCTACGGAAAAGAACAGCTCATAAAACCAAGAATCGGCCAAGGCGCTTTTAAGGTATTGATTACAGACGCATATCAGCGCAGATGTGCAATTACAGGCGAAAAAACATTGCCCGTTCTTGAGGCTGCTCATATAAAACCCTATAGCCTTAACGGCCCGCATGCGATAAATAATGGCTTACTTCTCAGGCGGGATTTTCATACCCTGTTTGATCGGGGATATATTACTGTTGATAAATCACTGACCGTAGAGGTCAGCCATCGCATTAAAGAGGATTTTGGCAACGGTAAGGAATATTATGCTCATCATGGCAGTAAGCTGATTATTTTGCCTGAACGGAGAGAACAGTTGCCAGACTCGCATTATTTAGAATGGCATAACGAAAATGTTTACTTGGGATAAACGCAAATCAGACAATATGAAGAAAGTTAACTCTTCTGCTCTATAGTTAACTGAGGTATGGCATTTTCCTTTTGATGATACAAATAAATAAAAGGTGCCCAAAAGGACCGTCCCCGTTGTCCGTTCTGAGTGGTTTTTATTTGCATTCATATAATATTATTACACCAATAGGACAACTAGCCGGGGCTCACCTGTATATGCAGTTGCCAAAGAAGATAAAAAATTGATAAAATAACATTTTATATCTAAAAGTCCAATATAGCGCCCATCGTCCACTGGCCAGATTATCATGGATGAGGGTGCCTTGTCGACACGAAAGAACCGTCCCCTTGTGTTTTGTGAAGGTGATAATAGCTGAGGGCAGATACGAGCCGAGACTGCCAAAGGAACGATGTGCCAAGAGGTCGTAGGAAAGGCCTGTTTTCTGTCCGATATGCGCCAGTGTGCCGCAATATAGACCGAGAAAGGCGTTACCAAGGGCCACACAGAGCACAAAGCCCGACAAGGTCAGGCCAAGACCTAAATTGCCACCTGCGGTCATACTTGGAGCAAAGAAGGTAAAGCCCACTAGCACCGACATTGCCGCCCACAACCCCTGTGTCTGTCCTGCGGCGGGAACCGCGGACAGTGAAAATTCCGTGTCATGCGTATGGGTATTGTTTTTTTCTGTTTCCGTTGCGTTCATATAGTTCCCCTTTTTAACCTGAGCAGTTTCTTTCATACTGTTCCTCCTAAGCTTAGGCGCCCTGTACACGTAAAAAAGCTCTCTGCCATAACTGACAGAGAACTTTTTGCGTTAACTAATAATTCAGCTAACAAAAAACGCTCACCTTGTCAGCCTCTCTGGACTGTCTTTAAAGGTGCCTTTTAAAATTATTTAATTATGTCACTAAAGGGGAAGCATGTCAAGCTGTCATCTACATTTTGAGAACCGAGAACAGGAACACGAGGGGACGTTCTTTTGTGCTTTACGCCTTGCGAACAATGGCAAAACTAATACCTGTAAGCATCGTAATTTGACGTAAAATGTTCATGGCTTAAGTTCCTTAGTAATTGCAGGGTAGGTTAATATTAATAAGTAGTTTGTATTCGCCTAGACTTTGGTTTAGGCGAATATTTTTAATAACTGTGATCAGATGTTGTATAATTTTACATTTAAGCCCATAAGGATAAAATCCTGCCTTATTCTACAAATCCTGGCAGGATTTTATGTTGCTGTTCATGAATGTTATGAATAATAAAATTTTTATAGAAAACTGATTTAAACAATAAAAAGTACCAATTATAGATGAGGGTGCCTTGTCAGCACAAAAGAACCGTTCCCTTGTGTTCCACGTGAGTGGTCAGGGTAGAGAAGTATTGAATCTTATACTATTTGTAGAGGTGATTTCATGAGCGAGTTTATTATGATAAAAGCGAAAAACTCCTTGCCTTCTCTTAAGTTTTTAGAAAAAAGTTATAATAACAATGGAGAGGAAAAACATTTTAACATTACAGGGAGTGAATCTGATAAGGCAGCAGTAAGAGGTTTGTTGGATGATTCTTATCCTGTTTATATTTTAGTCTTTTCTGAGATAGGTTCAGACAAGAAAGTAGAATATCTTTATCTCGGTTCATGTACTAAATACAGCTCGGAGCGTGGCCTTTCACTAAAGGTATCAATTTTACAAAAAATTTCAAACCAATCAATTATCGAGAATTTTGTGTCTTGTTCTGAAATTGACTTAACCGAAGATTTCGATTATGCCTCCTATATATCTATTGAAAACTCTCCAAGCCTTGTTAAACAAATGAATTTTATTACCTATCCGCCATATAAAAATATTGATATATTGCAAACAGTTACATATATTGATTTAGATGAAGAAAAGTCATTACATCCCTTGGCACAACGAAACGAATACTGCATTCGAGAACATGTACATGGTAGCGCAGAAAAACGTCGTGGGGAATTTCAAAGAGATTATGAGCGCATAGTGCATTCAAAAGCATTTCGACGAATGGTAGATAAAGCACAAATATTTTCAGCTGAAAAGGGTGACCATTACAGAACACGCATGACACATTCGATTGTAGTTAGCCAAATTGCCAAAGGTATAAGCAATGCCCTTAAATTGAATAACTTCTTGACAGATGCAATTGCTTTAGGCCATGATATGGGACATACTCCATTTGGACATCAGGGTGAACGCACTCTACACGCAATATTAACTGGAGAAAAGGGGTTATTAAAAAATGCTTTTAAAAAAGGTGCTATCTATGGAGAATTCAAACATAACTATCATTCACTTAGAGTAGCAACGAGGTTAGAGGAAAAATATATTGAGTTTGATGGATTGAATTTGTCATTTCAAACTCTTGATGGTATTTGGAAACACACTAAAACCAACTTTCCTGAAGAATCCCTAATAAATTTTGTTTCATCTGATAAGTTGCGTTCATATTTGAATAGTGAGTCTATTCCATGTACTCTAGAAGGGCAAGTAGTTAGGGTTGCAGATGAAATTGCTCAGCGGAGCCATGATTTAGAAGATGCCTTTTCTGCTAAAAGATTATCAGTTGAGGAGCTCAAAAATTATTTGCTTCTTGGAAAAATGCAAGAATTGAAAGATCAAATTGAACAGATTGAAAAAGATTTCGAAGAAGCAAAAGAATTTAATCATTTTGGTGCTGATGATGACGAATTGTTGCAAGAACGTATATCATCAAAAATTATACATTATTTTATAAGCGATGTTCTTACTCAATCCACTGAAAGGATTAATAGTTATCTTTTGACTAATGGAGCATCTAAATTTGAGGAAAAAAGACACAAAGTTGATGAATTGATTATCGAGTTTTCTCTGAAAGGCAAAAAACTTTGTGATTACCTAGAAAAAATTATCTCGAAAAAAGTTATTAACAGCGCAGAAGTATCTTTATTTGATAGTAATGGCGCGGCAGTAATTGAAGCGCTTTTCACTTCATATTATAATAATCCACGCTTATTACATAGAGGAACACTTCGTAGAATAATGCAGGATTTTCGTAAAATTACAAAAAATGTTATTGACTTTGAAGAAGGAGATCCACGTATTATTGAAAAAGAATGGTATAAAATCATCAATGCAAAAGCAAATGACGACGACGGTGATTTGGCGGATAATGAATATCTTCTAAAGAATAGAGTGCTTGTAAGAAATATTACTGATTTTATTGCTGGTATGACTGATTCTTATGCAATAAACGAATATAATAATATCCGACGCTAGAACTTGCATTTGCAAAAAAACTGACTGCTTATACTGTACTATCCGGACGGCAAATTCAGCCAAATCGGATACTGTTCCCGGCAACGTGACGAAGGCGGGCGCAGACTAACATGAGGGCAGGCTGTTATCGGACGACGCTTAGAGCCAACTTCCTTTAAAACATAGAAATTTGATTTAAAATTTGAAACCTAGATAATAGTAAGTTACTCTGAATAAGGATGGTGTGAAATATGAGGCTCATACCTTCGGAACCAGATCTGGCTACACTCGTAGCACGAATAGATAGGGGTGATATAGATTTACAACCAGATTTTCAGAGGGGGGAAGTTTGGAATATCGCCAAACAGCAGAAGCTTATTGATACAATCTTAAGAAATTGGTATATACCTCCTATCCACATAATAGAAGTTAGGGACACTGCTAGAACGGAAGTATTAGACGGTCAGCAGCGATTAGCTTCGATTAGAAACTTTTATGATGGTGTAATTAGGGTTGACGGAAGTATTCTGCCAGCAGATCCTGAAATTGAGAAGCTGGATGGATATAGGTACAAGGATTTACCTGATTTCTGGAAGCGGCGCATTGATCAATTTCCAGTGCGAGTATTTCGCGTGACAGATTATGAACCAGAGGAGCCAGGAGAGTTATTTCACCGTTTGAATAGTCCTACCAATCTCACTGCTGGAGAACAAAGAAACGCATTTTATGGTCCTGCTCGGGAGCAAATTAAAAAAATGGTCTACTTTATGGAACAGATCGGATTGGATAAGACAGTGCTTGGGTTCTCTAATTCACGAATGGCTTATGATGACGTCATCGCTAAAGTATGCTACATCGTTGAGATCGGAACATTGCGTAGTAAAGTCACCGCACAAGCTATTACTGAAAAATATAGGTCTCGTGAAGCTTTTTCTGTTGAGGCTATTCAAAAAACGAAAGAGGCTATTAAAATCCTGGAGAGTGTTGGTAGTTTATATTGTGGACAAATTCGATTTAATAAAGCAACGCTCTTTAGCTGGTTATTATTTATTGTTGAATTAGGTAAAGAAAAGGAGTATTTGGATAATAGAATTTTGACTGAATTTATTAATTTATTTGAGAGCAATAGAAGTGCTGTAAAAAGATCAGTCAATGGAGAATCGGGAATTACTTTACATGAAGAATTTTTGTTGAGCATCTTTAATGACCGTGCTAGTTTTAGCGTAGCAGATGTTTCGTCGGTAGTGATACGCGATTTACTTATTTGGATCGTTTTTGGATTTTATACATCATATAATCTTAGCCGTATTAATATCTTACTTCCGTATATAAATCGAATTAAATGTGCTAATTCGAAACAGGAAATGCAGCATTTGATTAACAAAATTGTTAATGAATGTGAATGGGGTCTGCGCTATGAGAACTGCTAGGGCTAGTGATTATTGGAGACAAGCTTGTCGTCAAAATTATAATAACTATGTGGATATTATTGAGTATTCAAATCTACAGGGGCTTGGGGCAGGAAAAGTTCATTTTGGGCGTGGAATTAGTGCAATTTGTGGGGCAAATGGAGTCGGCAAGACTACTTTATTGAATGCCGTTCTAGGAGTGATTGACCCAGAAGCATTGAAAAGAAATAAAGGTGCCTCGATGCGCTTAGTAGGTGCGAATATAAAGGCTATCATAAACCAAGCTGGAGTGCAAACGTCAAATAGCGTAAATATAAGTGATAGTGATGATAATTTAGATATACAGGCTACTGGTTTAAGCGCTGTATGGATCGACTATAACGCAAGGCTGAAAGACATATTCACAACGGTGGAACACCTAGATGCATTTTTGGAGGGTCTAGATCCTTTTATAGTACCTAATGAGGAACGTGAAGAATTATCGAACATTATTGGGAAAGATTACTCAGATATTCGAATGTTCGAAGTTGAAATTGATGATGGAACTGTGCCTTATTTTTTAGCCACCAGCGATGAGATCCAGTACGGGATTACTGCTATGGGGCTGGGAGAAATTGCTATTTTTAATATTTATTTGCATCTCCAGAAAGCCATGG
The DNA here is from genome assembly GCA_023388195.1 of Bacillota bacterium. Classification (GTDB taxonomy): domain Bacteria; phylum Bacillota; class Negativicutes; order Sporomusales; family Sporomusaceae; genus Sporomusa. Next base: position 7,508 of record JAEWGR010000161.1, on the reverse strand, counting down.
ATCATTCTGTTATACTAATCGAAGAACCTGAGTCATTTATAGCAACTTCCTCACAGGGAAAACTAATGGATATGTTAGCAAAGACATGTTGTGAAAAGAAAGTATCTATAATTTTGACAACCCATTCTCCGAGTATTCTAAAAAGCGTTCCGTCTGAAAATGTAGTGCTTTTGACGAGATTGCAAGGTAAAGTGCATATATCAAAGCACACTAACAAGGGAGAATACCTGAAGATTTTAGGAATGCCTAGCCAGAAAACCGGGATGATTTTGGTGGAAGATCGTGCTGCACGCGAATTTGCCTTGGCCTGGATTGCAGGATTTGACCCCATATTAGTTCAAGAGTTTGATATAATTGACTTGCCTGGTGGAACTAGTAAGATTTCAGAGCAGCTAAAGGCATTTCCCAAAACTGGAGATTGGTTAAAGGTAATAGGTCTTTTCGATGGAGATATGAGACATCTAAATGAAGAGTATGGTCGACCATATACTTTTTTGCCAGGAGCAATAGCGCCAGAAAAATTGTTGATGGAGGTAGCATATTCAGAAATCGAAAAAGTCGCTCATTTTTTGTTTGTTTCTGAAGCACGGGTTTACACTGTTCTTGCTAGCCTTGAGGGTAGAGATCACCATGATTGGCTAGAAGACTTCCACAAGAATTTGCCTGTTCCATATGAACATGCTGTTAGAGCGCTATTCGCTATATGGCTTACAAATAATAGTAACTATAAAAAAGCGAAATCAGCATTTGATGAACTAGTACGGATCATAGGCACCCCACTAGAAGAACTAATAAAGCAAAGAGCGTTGGATAAAGAAATGAGACAGGAACGAGAACTCGCAAAAGTAAAGGCTATGTTAGCTAAAGAACGTGCAAAGGCTTAGATCAAGCTACCGATCTGCGGACTTTTATAATTTTGAGTCATTAGAGAAAGCTTGGTATAGAAGACGATGTCCGCTTTTAACAGCAAAGTTATTGTATTAGCATGATAACTCTAATGAACATGGGATAAACTTGATGAAAGAACAGAAAGAAACGTGAAAGTGATACTAAGAAGCAATTAACCAACAGAGAACTGCAAACATAGAAGGATTAGACTATCCGATCCTCATAACGAAGTTATAGATTAGCACTATGATATTGCTGTAAAAATAAGCTAAGTCCTTAACATTCTAATGCAAACTATTGGGAAGTAATCTGTGGCGTTCTGTGATATAATGTGAAGAAAAAGAACTAAAATGGACAGGGTGAAATAGTATGCTGACATCATTTGAAATATGCGCTGGAGCAGGCGGACAGGCGCTGGGGCTTGAACAGGCAGGGTTCCACCATGTCGGACTTCTTGAGCTAGATTCCCATGCCTGCGCTACTCTCCGCCTTAACCGGCCAGAATGGAATGTGTACGAACAAGACTTACGCACATTCAACGGCACCAGCTTCCGGGGAATTGATCTTTTAGCCGGAGGCGTTCCCTGCCCCCCGTTTTCTCGCGCTGGAATGCAAAAAGGCGAAAAAGATGAACGTGATTTATTTCCGGAAGCGTTGCGTTTAGTTAAAGAAATGAACCCTAAGGCCGTGATGCTTGAAAATGTGAGAGGGCTGCTAGATACGGTATTTGACGAATACCGGCTCCGGCTAATCCGTGAACTGAAAAAGTTAGGCTACATAGCAGAATGGCATCTTTTAAATGCCTCTGATTACGGAGTTTCTCAGCTCCGGCCCAGAGTAATTTTTGTCGCTTTACGTGAGGATATTCATCACCGTTTCCATTGGCCTATGCCTCTTGATCAGGCTCCGCCCACTGTAGGTAATTTGCTGCATGACCTTATGGCCGAAAACGGCTGGCGGCTGGCTAACCGCTGGCGGCATTGGGCTAATGACATCGCACCAACCCTTGTTGGCGGCAGTAAAAAGCATGGAGGCCCGGATCTAGGGCCGACTAGAGCCAAAAGAGCCTGGGCAGCGCTGGCCGTTGACGGCCATGGCATTGCCGATCAAGCACCAGAGCCTGATTTTTTGGGTCTTCCCCGCCTAACAGTACCTATGGCGGCCAGAATACAAGGTTTTCCCGATGAATGGCAGTTTTCTGGACGCAAGACTGCCGCCTACCGGCAAATCGGTAATGCATTCCCGCCGCCGGTGGCGTTTGCTGTTGGAACTCAAATACGGCTATGCTTAGAAGCAGCCGCCAGAGAAAAGGAGCTTGCTATATGATCGCTGATATTTCAGAAAAAGTCCTGTTAGCCGGAGCCCGCAAGCATTATCATGCTGCCCTTCTGGATTCTGTGCTTATTGTTGATGATAAGGGAATACCTAGCAATGCTGATAAAAGCAGCACTGCTTCTGTGAAAATAGCGCAGGGTATTGCTGAACAGCTTCAATCGGAAACTGGCACACGCCTGGCTGGCCAAACAAGCGGCAATGCTTTTGAAGAATACAATGCCAACTTTTTAAGAGAAACATTTCCGAATCTTGGCCACATCCGGCCAGGCATCTGGGAAATCTTAAAAGTTAATAGCCGCAAGCGTCTAGCCATTGCCAATTACGAGCAATATTCACATTTAATTGAACTGGATAATCTAGCTAAGAGCAACCCAGAGCTGGCGGCGGCACTCGGCAGCGACTATACAATAGCGCCTGACGTTATCATAACCCGCCAGCTTATGAAGGATGAAGAAATTAATGCCGGGCAGATTATTGTCGATGATAGCGTCAGCCTCAATGCTTCACTCAGGGAGAAAAATGGCGGGAAGCCCCTTCTCCACGCCAGCATCTCGGCAAAGTGGACAATCCGTTCCGACCGGAGCCAGAACAGCCGGTCAGAAGCACTTAACCTTATCCGCAACCGCAAAGGGCATCTGCCCCATATTGTGGCCGTTACTGGCGAACCTCTTCCGAGCCGTTTGGCTTCAATAGCGCTGGGGACTGGCGATATTGACTGTGTATATCATTTCGCGTTATATGAACTGATTAATGCTGTTAAAGCGATCAATCAGGAAGAGGCGCTATCCATGCTTATGATCATGATCGACGGCAAACGTCTAAAGGATATCTCCGATCTGCCTCTTGATCTGGCTATATAGGAGCAATTGCAAATGAGCATGTCCCGCAGTGAAAATATGCGGCGCATCCGCAGTAAAAATACAAAGCCTGAAATGGCTGTTCGCCAGCTGCTCTGGCGGCTAGGCTACCGTTACCGCCTATACCGCAAAGATTTGCCAGGGAAACCAGACATCGTCTTTCCTGGCCGCAAAAAAGTGATATTTGTTCATGGCTGCTTCTGGCATAGCCATGATTGCAAAGAAGGCATCCGCAATCCGAAAAGTAACACGGAATACTGGCTGCCCAAACGTGCGAGGAATATCCAGAAAGACATAGAAAATCAGGGCTCCTTGCAAGAAGCTGGCTGGCAAGTTCTAGTTATCTGGGAATGTCAAATTAAAGACTCTGCGCAATTAAAAGAAATAATACATAGCTTTTTAGATTAAAAGCCGGTCATGAAAATTCATGGCCGGCTTATTATTTAAGGTAAACTTATTAATTTATCCCTCGGAATATCCTTCAGCGCTGGAAAAAATTCAAGCATTTCCTCTGTTATATATAACGAGCAGTCTTCACTCTGTAAATTACTTATTATTTCCCTCTGATTAAAGCGGTATAGCGCTATCAAGATTGCTTGGCTAGGAGTAATACTGCGCGCAGCAAGAACATCCTGATTAACAGCTTCTTGCAAAATATTAGTAAGCTGATCTAGGTCTATATTCGCTAACCGGCAATAAAATAAGACTGTTTCCGCAGTTCTCCGCAAATCATACCAGGGTTTATCTTCCCATTTAGTTTCAAGTATTTCTGCAAGATTGTTAATACTAATGTAGTCGGGAAATTGCTCATCACTTTGCAAACTTGCAGCTTCTTCAATGTTAGAAAGCATGCTGTCTGCTAATTCAAATAAGGCTCTAATTTGCCCAAATACTCTCGACTTCTGCCACGAAAGTCTTGTTGTTTTATAAACAAGATCGTGTTCTAGACGCCACCATGCTAATTGGAGTAAAGTTTTTATTTGAAGTTCAAACTTATATTCAAGAACATTTTTATTGATGATTAATGCATCATCCTTTAACTTTAAAATCATATGGAGGTCATCATATACAAACTCTCTTGGGTTCTTATCCCTATGAGATTTTATTTTGACTACTTCAAAGCGCGCTTGAACAGCTGCTATCACATCTTGGATTTTATCTAAAGAGGGAACTGCTATTGTAGCTGCAAATAGATCTTCAATTTTGGTAAGAGATTCATACTGTTTACCGCTTTCTATTTTTGACAAAATGCTTTCTACAGTTTTTACCCGGCCTTCATACTGAGCTTGATATAGATTTGCTATATCCTGCAGTTGATATTCGGCTCTTTTTTTTAAAAATTCCAAGTCAGGAGAAATCTTGTCGAATGACCTGCGCAAACTTTCAGGCACCCTACTCATAATTCGATTAAACACTCCCTAAGCAGATTAGCTCTGGTCGTTCGATTTTGAAGCTTATTTGACCCTTGTCTTACTGCATTTAAATAATCAAATGCTTCTGGAGTTACATTTTTGCTATCTTCTTGAACTGTATTAACCTCTTCCATAAACCGGATTAGGTTCTGTTTAGATCTATCGAAATTCAAGCTAGCCTTTGAGGTTGCCAGGGGAAGTATTGCTGCCCAAAGACTATAAAAGTCAGCGTTATTAGAAAAGCGCCAGCCTTTAAATGGTAAGTTTAAACCTAATATATAGCTCTTACAAAGTTCATAGTTCTCCCTATGAGTTTCTTCATCTGGTAATCCTTCGTCATACTCAGCATAATATTTATCCAGCACTTCTGCTTTCCCCTCAAGAATGCCATGCATAGTAAGCAAAAAAATCTCAGATATAAACTCTATGTCTCGCATTCTTCTTATATTAGCAGGAGTAGCTATACCAATGTCCCGCCACAACTGATCTCCTGCTAAGGTTTCCATAAGATTAATAAATGGACCAGAAAACTTCGCATGGCGCAGTTCTTGATCTGTCAATTTAGCCACATTTCGATTAAGTCTATCGAACGCTTCATTCAGTAAGGCAGTATCCGCCCCGCTGATGTTTTCAACTGTAAAAGTGTACTCATAAAAATTAGTCTTTTGATCATCAGTCAGCTCACTAAAATATTTATCCGCATACTCAGGACTACTTGTTTTAGCTGTCTTAAAACGGTCTTTCATAAACTCTAGTACTGTCGTAAGACGTTGTTTTCCATCAATAACGTGATATAATGAAGTCCCGTCTGTTTTCACTTCCACATTTAAAAAAACGCTCGGACAAGGAAAATTATTCAAAACTGTATCAATAAAATATTTACGATAAGCGGCTGTCCATACACTTTTCCTCTGATATGACGGCTCAAGGTCTAGCCGGCCAAAGCTTGCCTGATCCAGAAACCAAGAGATATTTTGTGTATTAGACCTTCGTTTCAACATAAAAAAGACCTCCTAATTACTTAACAGCACTTACTTTTAAAATACGGCATGCATGTGTTAAATCCTGTCAGTCTTTGCGAGCTTATATCAAATTTTTGCAATTTTTTAGTTTAGTGTAAGGTCAAATAAGATATATTTACATAAAAATTAACCTGTCCAGTACAGAATGAGTAAGTAAGAATTATGAAATAAAGAGAGGTTCGCGATTCTGAGTAGGAGCAGTCATTCATCCTACTGGGTACCGTCAAGATAGTTTAGCAAATTCCTTGCAACCCATATTAAGTAACATCAGTCAGCACTAAAACCCGACTCAAGGCCGGTAGTTTCTAAGTGTTTCATATTCATATACTTTTTACTGCCCCACTGAGTTTCGGCAACGTGACGAAGGCGGGAGCAGACTAACATGAGGGCAAATCGGCCGTCAGGAAACGTGACGACTACTCTTGTTCGGCGTCTTATTTCTCGGTTTAAGCGTCCAATCACATTGTTCGTACGAATTCTTGTCCAGTGCTTATAAGAAGAGTCTATGTGCGTGAGTATTTCCTTAATGCTATTTTCTATCTTAGTGGTAGCTTCTTTAAGCTTCAGTTCTCTCACTGATTGAGCAACCTGTTTGGCCTTTTCTTTGGCTTACCGCTAGCATAAATATAAGACAAAAGTCTTGCCTGCAAAACATGACTTATTTTGCAGGCAGGACTTTTGTCTTTATAGGTAAATGTTATATTAGAGAGTATTTATTGAAGATTATAACAAAGGCTTAAAATTTAGGTAAAGCACGCCAATCCTTTCTGTCTCAGCGAATCCCCGAGCAGTGGGGCAGCAATTACATCAGGCTGCTCTCTAAATCTTGGATTGCCAGGAAGGCAATTTTTTGTAGACAAAAGCGGCCTGCTTAGTGCTCGGATAGACGTTAGCGCACTCTCTAATAAAGAAGAGATAAAGGGAGGAAATGGTTATGCGTAATCCGAATTGGTCACTGGATGAGACTATACTTGCACTTGATTTGTACTTTCGAATTGGAAGGAAAATGCCATCGGAAAGCCACCCCGAGGTAGCCGCTTTGAGTAAATTGCTAAATAGCCTTGGAATACATTCCAAAGGCAAATATGGCGAGAATTTTCGCAATCCAGATGGTGTTGCTATGAAATTGGGGAACTTGCAGTTTCATGACAATACTAGTTCCAGTGGACTGCCTGCCGGCTCTAAGATAGACAAGCTAGTCTGGGAGCAATATGGGCATAAGCCTGAAGAAGTAAAAAGACTTGCTGGGATAATCAGGTCGAGGTATCAAGAAGTGGCGAGTGAGGATATAGCATTTAACGAGGGAGATGAGGAGTTTTCTGAAGGCCGTATAATTGAAAAGTTACATAAGCGACTTGAACGAAGTGGTGCTGCTCCTAAGCAGAAAAAGGCAAATGTTCTAAGAATGGAAGGCAAGCTAGTCTGCGAAGTGTGTAATTTCGATTTCTTTTCTGTGTATGGAGAGTTAGGTGCAGGCTTTGCAGAGTGCCACCATAAGGTGCCTCTTTCATATTTAGGCGGCGTTTCAAAAACAAAGCTTTCTGATTTAGCCATTGTGTGCTCTAATTGTCATCGAATATTGCATCGGAAGAGACCTTGGTTAACCGTCGAGGAACTTTCAGCGATAATTCCTTATGATTATAAAAAGAGAATGAAATAACACAAGGGGACCGGTTCTTTAGTGTTAAATTTTATGCCAAGAATACAAGAAAAAAGAGCAAAAATGGGATATCATGTAATGCTGCGAGGCATAGGTATAAAGCACGAGAGAACCGTCCCTGTGTCCTCTAGGCGCGACCCACAGTATTCATTGTCTGCTGAGGAGGTCATTCGGATTTGTCTTGTAGCGGCTGCAAGCCATAAGGATCCAAAAAAGTGGAGAGATTTTATCGATGAATGGTTGACGGAACTGACTTTTAGTGATGGTTTAGAGGGAGACGATGGCAAGGTGCTTCATTCTCACTTGCAATGTCTTTGCCACGCTGTTCCTGAAT
>JAEWGR010000104.1 GCA_023388195.1 Bacillota bacterium | reverse complement strand
CGTTAATACCGCTCAACTGGGCTGTTAGCACTAGCCTATAGATCTCGCGCTGCCTGGCATCAGCGGTGCCGACTACAACCGTTCGCGTCATATCCGAATGATAGCCTGCAAATACGGCTCCAAAGTCAATCGTAATGAAATCACCGGTCTCAATTATCTTGTTTGATGCCCGGCCATGCGGTAAGGCACTTCTCACCCCGGAAGCCACAATGGTATCAAACGCCGGTTTTTCAGCACCAAGCTTGCGCATCCGGTACTCAAGCTCAAGGGCAATATCCAGTTCTGTTACTCCCGGCTTAATCATTGGCAGTGTTTGATTAAACGCTGCATCAGCAATGTCCACTGCCTTAGTGAGTAAAGCCAGCTCTGTCTGATCTTTAACAACTCTCAGCCCGTCAAGCTTGACCGGTGACAGCTGTTGCTCACCTAGGCAATTTACCAGCTTTTGATAAATCTCCCAGGTTATAAAATCACTTTCAAAACCGATTCGGTCCAGTCCCAGCTCGGTTACAGTTTCGGCCAGCGAATCATAAACCGTTGCCCCGTGACGAATAATTTGATATAAAGAGGCCTGCTGTTTGGCTTGTTCAACATATCTGAAATCGGTTAATAATCTTGGGGCTTGTGTCCTGCTGATAACCAGCATCCCTGCTGAGCCGGTAAAACCGCTAAAGTACAGCCGGTTTTCCGGTTTGGTGACAACAATGCCGTCAAGGTGGTGTTTTATCATAAGTTCATAAAGAGTTTTCAGCCGCCGCTGTATCATCGCTTATGCACCCCTTATCAAAGCGTATGCCGCCTCTAGCGCCAGTACATAACCTGTGGGGCCAAATCCGGCTATTTGTCCTACTGCCACCGGTGAGATTACTGAGTGATGGCGGAACTCTTCCCGCCGGTAGATGTTGGATAGATGTACTTCAACAGCGGGAATATTAATGGCTGCCAGTGCATCCCGCACGGCAATGCTATAGTGCGTAAAAGCTGCAGGATTAATAATTATACAGGAAAAATTATCCTGAGCCTGCTGAATCGTGTCAACCATAACACCTTCATGGTTGGTCTGTGTAATCGTCAGCTCAATTCCCAATTCCTCAGCCCGCCGGCTTAACATATGGTTAATATCGTCGAGTGTGGTCTTGCCGTATACTTCAGGCTCACGCTTACCCAGTAAATTCAGATTAGGTCCATGCAAAACCAGTACGCTCATGGCAGATGCTGCCATCCTATCATCTCCAGCTTTTTATCCTGTCAAGGTACTGCTATTACCAAAAAATACATCTGTACACTAGCTTTTACATTTTAGCATATATTTTCTCGTTTGACTACTAAAAAACGTTTGACCAGGCCTTTGATCCCGGGATTTTGCCTTATTCCTTCACAATTGCCGTGGCTATTTCCCTGAAAATTGGGGCGGCCACATTACTGCCTGACATCCCTTCCTCCACAAAAACCACAATTACATATTCCGGTTTTTTTAGCGGGGTAAAACCAGCAAACCAGGCATGATTAATCCCCTGGCCGGTTGTATTTGTCCGCCCGGTCTCGGCTGAGCCTGTTTTGCCGGCCGACCCAAAGCCGTCCACATAGGCAGCCTGACCGGTACCATATTGGGTAACGGCTCCCATCATTCCCCGCACCCTCTCAGCGGTCTGGCGGGACATAACTCTTACCCGCGGATTGGAATCATGAAAGTTTTTAACAATTAACCCTTCCTGGCTGGTAAGTTCACTGACAATATAGGGTTCAACCTTAATACCGTCATTGACGATCGTAGCTACAGTTTGTGCCAACTGTACCGGTGTCGCTTCGCAGAAACCCTGACCGATAGCCAGATTAGCCAGATCCCCCGGATAAAGCTGGTCGGCCTCCGGCAAATTCCCTTCACTTTCACCAAAAAAATCAAGCTTAGTCCGTGATCCAAAACCAAGCTTCTGGGCCATAGTAATCAATTTTTCAGCACCTAACTGTAAGGCGATCTGAATAAATACGGGGTTACTGGAATGGGCCATAGCTTCCGTTATTGTCAGATTTCCTTTGGGTGCCTGTTCATAATCCCACCCCTGAAATCTGATATTATTAACATCAATATAGCCGGGATCAAAAAAGACCTCATCCATTTTCACCGTTTTATTCTCCAGGGCCGCTGCCGCCACTACTAATTTAAAGACCGAGCCAGGCTGATACGAGGAAACGGCCCGGTTAAGCAGGGGTGAGCTGTTCTGTTCCAGGTACTGGCTGAGATTATTCGCATCAAAAGCCGGCCGTGATGCCATCGCCAGTATTTCGCCGCTGCTGGGGCGCATCACAACCACTGCACCTTTCAGGACCGTGCGGTTCATAATATCTTCCACACTTTGTTGAATCTGCTTGTCAATTGTCAGCACCACATTGGTTTCCCTGGTCCCTGTTGCCAGCTTCATTCTTTTATAACCTAAACCAGGTATCAGTTGCTGGCCGGCATCCACTATGGCTGCAACATATTCAGGCTGACTGCCCCGGAGCAAAGTGTCATACATGCTTTCGATCCCGCTGACCCCCCGATTGTCAGCCGAGTTGATATAGCCCACCACATGCGCCGCCAGTGAGCCGTGCCCATACCGGACCTTTTCTGCAACCGCCACAATACCTGGCAGCTTCATATCATTAATTTGTTTTGCCGTGCTGCTTTCCACATCAGCCAGCCGGAAAGGGTATTCGTTGGTGTTTAAACGCCGTAAACCTGCGGCAAGCAACGGCGGTGGCAGATTGATAACATTTTCAATCTTACTAAAAGCGGTTGCTGTTTTGTTTTCAATCTGACCTGGAAAAACAACAATACTGTATTGCTGGGAGGTATTTGTCAGCGGTATATGATTGCGGTCCAGTATTTCGCCTCTGGCAACATCCACAGGCAGTTCCTGAACACGAATACTAAGCCCCTCCAGTGCCAGTTGTGTTCCATTTATAACCTGGAGATAAAACAACCGCAAGATCATCAGGCTGGAGAAAACCAAAAAAAATAAAACCAACTGATAAATACGCCGACTGGAATAAGCCATACTATCACCTGCTAACTCTTTAGTAGGTATAGTATGGCTTATAGTGGCAACAGGTTATTCAGCGTTCAACATACTGAACGCTGACCGGGAGATGGGCCAGGATCTTGTGCACTTCACCAACTGTATCAGGCGTTGCCCGGATAACCAGGATGCCGGCTACGCGGTCCAGTGTACTGACTACCCCCAGATATTCGTATCCTTCCATAACCCGGTTAATGAAATTAACATTCCGGGGTTCAACTTGGATATATATCAGGTTATTCATGACTTGGCTCCTGTTTTTCCGGCCTTCGCAACATGGAGTATGGTACAACAGGCCTGTTGACAGGCATTGTTACAAGCTGCTGGGGATGAGGCGCCACGTCAATCGGCATACCGTCAGCGTTAACCATATCACTAATCCTTTGCCGGAAATTTTCCTCGCCAGGCTGCATAATCTCAATTTCTTCCCCGGCTTTTATATTGTTGCGCTGCTCAATCAGGGCCCTGCCTGATACTGGATCGTATTCTTTGACTAAACCCACAAAATCGTGGGTTTGCGTATAACTGGAGGAGGTATATATCTGATCTTGAGCTGAGGTTTTATTGAAGTAAAAGCCGGTTGTGTATTCCCGGTGCGAGACTTTCTGTAATTCATCAAGCCAGCTTTCTCTGACCTTAAAACTTGCCGGTGAGCTGGCGTAACAATCAATGGCTTCCCGGTATACCTTAACAACAGTAGCTACATAATGAACACTTTTCATCCGGCCCTCAATCTTAAAGCTGCTTAAGCCACTGTCAACTAACTCGGGCAGGTGCTGGAGCAGGCACAAATCTTTGGAATTAAAGATGTAGGTGCCACGGTCATCTTCCGTTACCGGCAAGTAGACGCCCGGCCGGCTTTCTTCCATTAAATGATATTTCCAGCGGCAGGGCTGGGCGCATTCGCCCCGGTTGGCATCACGCCCTGTCAGGTAGTTGCTTATGAGACAGCGCCCGGAATAAGACATACACATGGCACCATGCACAAAAGCCTCAAGCTCAATATCAACTTTCTGTCTGATCAGACTTATCTCCGGCAGGGAGAGCTCTCTTGCCAGTACCAGGCGCGTTGCTCCCAGCTCCTGCCAGAACTGGGCAGCAGCCCAATTGGTGCAGTTGGCCTGCGTACTGATATGGATTGGCAGCCCCGGGGCTGTCTGCCGGGCGATACGGTATACCCCCGGGTCAGATACAATAATAGCATCTGCCGCCATTGCGGCTACATCACGGATATAAGCCGGCAGCGCTGCCAGGTCATCATTGTGGGGAAAAATGTTAATTGTAATATAAGCCTTTTTACCAAGACTATGGGCATAGGCAATTCCCTGCTGCATATCATCCTGCTCAAAATTGTCACTGAAGGCCCGCAGGCCAAAAGCCTTGCCGCCCATATACACCGCATCGGCACCGTAGTTAAGTGCCATTTTAAGTTTTTCCAAATTGCCCGCAGGCGCTAAAAGTTCGGGTTTTTTCACTGTTTTGTCTCTCCCTGGTAATAGGATACTGCCATGC
>JAEWGR010000130.1 GCA_023388195.1 Bacillota bacterium | reverse complement strand
GGAGTACTTATTATTGCCGGCGCCGTGGATGCTGCGGTTCTCTGCCAATGGCTAAAGAAGAATCAGCCTGCTGTACAGGTATTTTCCAGCAGTTGGGCTATGACCGATGATTTCATCCACCACGGCGGCAGTGCGGTGGAAGATGTAATCTTTAGCAGCCCTTTTATTCCTGATCCCCGGGGACAGTTTTATAGCCGGTTTGTCCGAGCCTACCAGGAGCGATTTGGCAGCCGGCCTAACTATGCGGCTGCTTATGGCTATGAAGCCGCGCAATTACTGGCGGCAGGTGTAAAGCTGGCAGGCAGTACCGAAGCGCAGGCAGTTAAGGCCGCGATTTTGGACCGGGGACAGTTTCCGGGGTTATGGGGCGAGATTGTTATTAATGCGACTGGTGATAGTCAGCGGCCGGGGGGGCTGATTATTGTCAAGGACGGCCAGTTTACACCCCTGACTAATTAAAGTGAGCGGATGGCCTATGAAGAAGCTTGCAGGCAGCCTAAAACGGGTTATGACCTTCAATTTTATCGTCGTCGCCGCACTGCCGATCCTTGTTATCAGCGTGATTACAATTACGTTGCTGTCTCGCAGTATGGGTGAGCAAGTAATCAAATATAATACGCAAATGACCAATGATCTGGTAAAAGGTACCGAGGATTTCCTGGCAGTGGCGGACTCTGTTATCAGGCAAGCCGCCACTACTTTGGATGCAGGCGGCTTCGACAAACGCCAGACCCAGTATTATCTGGACACCCTTGTCGCCAGTCATTCCTATCTGGATGCCGTACATGTGGTTGACAAAGACGGTCATTCCAGCTTTGCCTCGCCTTCTGACCCCAGCTATACGACACTTGATTTGTCAAGGCAGCCTTTTTTTCAGGTGACTAAGCAAACTGCCCAGGTGCATTGGTCAACTACCTTTATCTCTCAGCATACGGGTCAGCCGACCCTTACAATTACAAGGCCAACCGGAAGCGGCATGATTGTCGGCTATATAAACTTAAGCAAACTGAACGAACTGACAGCGAAAGCCGCCAGCATTCAGCATAGTTGGGCCGCTATTCTTGACACGGAAGGCACCTTCATTGGGCATAGTGACCAGGAACAGGTGTATCAGCGCAATACCTGGGACCGGGAATTTATCACAGCTGGCCTGGCAGGCAAGGCTGGGACTATCAAGGTCAGGCAAGGGCAGGACAATTATCTTATTACTGTTGCTGCCGTTGAGCCAACAGGCTGGCCGGTCCTTGTAGCCCAACGAACCGATGTGGCTTTTGCTCCGGTTAATAATACCCGGAATATATTTATTGCTGGTTCGTTGTTGGCCTTAGGCTTAGCGGTTTTTATCGCTATGGGCAACCTAAAAAGAATTCTCATGCCTCTTAATATGTTTACCCGTAAAACACAACAGGTAGCGTTGGGTAATTATGATCTGCCGCCGGAACGTTACGAATTCACGGAGATAAATACAATTTCTGAGCATTTTCACTCCATGGCCGAAGCGGTGCGAAGGCGTGAAGAGGAGCTGTGGCGCAAGCAGCAGGAATTGGCTAAATACATGCGGACACTCGAGCGCAGCAATCGGGAACTTGATCAGTTTGCCTATGTCGTTTCCCACGATCTGAAGGCGCCGCTGCGGGCTATTGCCAATTTGTCACAATGGCTGGAAGAAGATTTAGGAGGTAGCCTTGAGGCTGGTACCCGGCATAAAATGGAGCTGTTGCGGGGCCGGGTCAGGCGGATGGAAAATCTGATTGAAGGGATATTGGAATATTCACGTATTGACAGGATTAAAGCAGCCGCCGAAACGGTCAATGTCGGTAATCTGGTTGCTGAAGTGATCGAAGACCTGGCCCCTGCCAGTGGATTGTGTGTTCAAGCTGCAACAGACATGCCCGAGATTATTACCGTAAGGATCAGGCTCAAGCAGGTATTCGCTAATCTTATCGGTAATGCTGTTCGCCATCACAATAAGCTGGACGGCCATATATGGATAACCGTCAGTGATTTGGGAAACTGGTTTGAATTTAGTGTGGCTGATAACGGGCCGGGCATTGCTGGCGATTATCATTACAAGATTTTTGAAATGTTTCAAACCCTTCAGCCGCGGGATACTTTGGAAAGCACTGGTGTTGGCCTCGCCCTTGTCAAAAAAATTGTGGAAGGTCAGGGGGGCGCGGTGCGGGTTATTTCAGCTGAAGGTCAGGGGGCTAACTTTATTTTTACCTGGCCTAAAGTTTTAAAGGAGGAATAAACTTGTTTGAGGTTGCCCATGTTGGTGTAGTGGTTACCGATGCCGATAAATCTCTGGCTTTCTATACCGGGGTTTTAGGTTGTCAGGTGGAGGACCAGTATGAGGATGAGCGGATTCGCCTTATATTCATTAAGGCGGGCCAAGTGACGATCGAACTTATCCAGTATCATGCAGACCCTGTTGCTGCCCGCGGTGCGGGGCGGGTTGACCATATTGCTTTTTTTGTAAGTGATATCACAGCCGAAATTGCCAAACTCCGGCAGCGCAATATCCCTTTATTATTTGAACAGCCACGAATAGTTGGCAGGAAAAAAATTATGTTTTTTACCGGGCCTGATGGTGAGCGTCTGGAATTTGTGCAAAAATTACAATGACAAAAGGGGCGATTTTTGACGTGCAGTTATGTGCAGGTCAAAAACCGTCCCTTTGGCGCAGCTTTCCCCCTATTATCCCAGGCCTATGCCGGGCGGATGCTTGGGTGCGTTTTCCGCCAGCGGACATTTTTCCAGGGGACATTCATCATCATAATCACATTCTGTTTCCTGGACATGATAGTGTGGCACTGCCTCACCGGGAATACGGGTTTCCTGATACACGGCAATTATGTTGTGCCGCCTTTTAAGATGTGGACAATCGCCATATAATATAACCGGGGCCCGTTTTGACATATTATCACCTCCGTATCTGTATTGCGTGTTCGTAATGCCCGGAATATAATAGAGAGTACTACTAAATGCTTACATGGGCAATGAACCAATTTAGTATTTTTAATAATTGGGGGGTCTTACTATCAATTTTCAAGAGATTACCTTAGCGCAGAAACCTTTGTTTGATAAGTATTTTGGCCAGCGGCGCTACGAAAATGCTCATTTAAACTTCACTAATTTATTTATGTGGCGCAACATATATTCTATTAAGTGGGCGGAGCAGCATGACTGCCTGCTGATTAAAGCTGAATATGACGGCCAGCAGTATATGCTTCAGCCCTTTGGCCCTGACGAAGCAGTTGCAACGGTGCTGGAAGCCCTGAGTTCCTTCTTTGCCAGGCAAAACCTACCCTTTGTTATCCGGGGGGTGGAAAAATTTATGGTTGACCTTATTGAAGCCTGGCGGCCTGGTCAGTTTAATTTTACCGGTGACCGGGATAATTTCGATTATGTTTATCATAGCAAGGATTTAATTGAATTAAAAGGCCGTAAATATCACAGTAAGAAAAACCATATTAACAGTTTTCTGCGCACGTACAGCAATTACCAATATGAGCAGCTGACGCCCGAGTGGGTTCCCCACTGTATCGAAAACCAGCTGGAATGGTGCCGGAAAAAAGGCTGCGACGATGACCCGACACTGCGGGGGGAAAGCAATGCTATCATTGAAGTTCTTACCCATTGGACAGAACTGAATTTACAGGGTGGCCTCATTACCATTGGCGGCAAAATAGAAGGATTTACCTTTGGCGAACAGTTGAATGCCGATATGGCTGTTATTCATGTGGAGAAAGCCAATCCTGATATTCGCGGGGTGTATCCGGTTATTAATCAAAAGTTTTGCGAGAATGCCTGGCAGCATCTTGCATATATCAACAGGGAAGAGGATATGGGTATAGAAGGTTTGCGTAAAGCCAAAGAATCCTATTATCCGGCGAAAATGATTGAAAAATATATTGTTACCCTGAAATAGTAAATTGACTAACGGGCAAACTAGTACCGGGTGTCACTAAGAATTGAGTTGGATTGCAAGGTTTTTTTGTCCTGCAAGGCACTGGCAACGGAGCAGGGCGGAAATAGACCGCAATATCTGAAGACCTGTAGCGAAAGCTGCAGGTCCGAAAATTTTCCGTTAATTACCCTATACTTTTCGACTTGTTGTGGTATAATTTTTAAAGGATTTTTTGTTGCTTTACAGAAATATTTGTGTTTAAAATAACAAATTTGAGCCTGGCCCTGCTGCGCTTTTGGTTGTAGCCAATATTATATCTGTGAGGAGAAGGACAACGCAAGATGGAAATTAAATCAATTAAAAAGCTAAAGCTCTACGGATTTAATAATCTCACCAAAACGGTTAGTTTTAATATGTATGATATCTGCTATGCGAAAACGCCGCAGCACCGCCACTCATATATCGAATATATTGATGAGGAATATAGTGCTGAACGGCTGACCAATATTCTCACCGAAGTGGCTAATATGATTGGGGCCAATATTTTAAACATTGCCAAGCAGGATTATGATCCGCAGGGAGCAAGTGTTACCATGCTGATTTCAGAAGAGCCGGTCAACCAGCCTGGTGAACATGTAGACAGTGAGGATTGTGGTGAGTGTGAGCTCAATGAGCCGCTGCCGGAGGCGGTTGTCTGCCATCTGGATAAAAGCCATATTACAGTCCATACGTACCCGGAAAGCCATCCTGATGAAGGGATCAGTACTTTCCGGGCTGATATTGACGTATCCACCTGCGGCCAGATTTCACCACTTAAAGCCCTTAATTTTTTGATTAATACATTTCGGCCTGATATTGCGGCTATTGACTACCGGGTTCGTGGTTTTACCCGTGATGTGAATGGCAAAAAATTTTTTATTGATCATAAAATAAATTCGATACAAAATTATATTTCCAGTGATAACCGTGACTTGTATCAGATGATAGATGTCAATGTATATCAGGAGAATATCTTTCATACCAAGATGCTTCTGAAGGAATTTGATCTTGATAACTATCTGTTTGGTACTGCGAAAAAAGAATTAATGGTTGGTGAAAAGAAAAAAATTAAACAACGGCTTAAGAAAGAAATGGCAGAAATCTTTTATGGTAAAAATATTCCTAAAGTGCATCTTAAGTTATAGATACATTAAAATCCCCCTGATGGGGGATTTTATTTTTATGAAACTACTATTGAATCCGCTGGCAATACGAATTTTTCACTGGATAATGGTCTTAACTGTCACCTACTTAGTGATCACAGGGCTGCATTTGCATGATCCTAAGGTCAACCTGCCTTTTGGGTTGCTGCGTAAAACCCACATTCTGGCCGGAATCATTCTTATAATAAATCTATTAGGGCAGATTTATTATTATAGCGTTACCGGCAAATATACGGAGGTGTTGTTTACCACCCGGGATATCCCCAACCTGCGCAGTTTTTTCCGGTATTCACTTTTTATTGCCGACAACCACCCCAACTATGGCCGCTACAACCCTGGCCAAAAGGGGTTATTTACTGTCTGGGGCCTGGCTGTTATTTTGTCGGGTCTTGCCGCATTGCCGCACTTGCTGCCGGACTATGCCTCCTGGCTCAGCCGCCCGCTAGGCGGTCTTATAGGGAGCAGGGTCATTTTTTACGCCATTACCATGTTTTTTCTGGCAACGATTCCCCTGCATTTATACCTGGTTTTTACTGAGGACCCGGCTAAGCTTCAGGCTATGTTTTCCGGTTATCTCCAAAAGGAACCCCAAGACAAAGTGCCGGCAGGTGAGAGCACGGACTTGCCCTGAGTGAACCTTTTTACGGGCTCTGACTGACGCATAAGCAGGCAACAGATATGACATACTAATTATGAGGTGGGAGCGCATGAAAAAATCAACATTAAATTCCGCACTAGTTGTAGTAACAGTCTTTTTATTCATTTCGGGAGCATACACACTACTCAAGCCTCCCGCCCCAAAACCAGTACCGGCGCCAACTGAACAAGCACCGGCACCGGCTCCGGCTGCACCTCAGCCGATTCCGGGGGTGCCGGCTTTCGACGCTGCGAAATATCCGCGTGAACCCCAGATAAGGGTTTACCTGGCGGATAAGGGTTATGTCACTACTATGGCGTTGGAAACATATATTGAAGGTGTTATCGCGCAGGAGATGCAGCCTGACTGGCCGATGGAAGCTTTAGCTGCCCAGGCTATTGCCTCGCGGACGCTGACAATGAGTGCTATTGAGGCCGGAACAATTAAACGATTACACAATGCTGATGTCAGCACCTCCAAAGAGGAGCTGCAAGCGTATGCACCGCAAAAAGTAAATGACAGCGTACGGCAGGCTGTAAAAAGTACGCGCGGTGAAATATTACTGTACGCAGGTGGTCTTGTTAATGCTATTTATAGCTCCTGCAACGGTCAGATCGGTGCGACCAGGGAAGAGAGCTTTCCTAAGGAGATTGATCACCCGACGCCTTATTTTCAACCTGTGACCGATAATTGCTTTAAATATGCGCCGGAAAACATTAAATCATGGACAGTTAAAATTCCCGGTTCCCAGGTTGCCAATGCGATTGGCTATAATGGCAATCCCGGTGATATCCGCATACTGGAGAAAGGCCCCTCTGGCCGCATTCTTTATATTGGTGCCGGCAATAAAAAAATGTACGGTTCTGACTTTCGGCGGGCAGTCGGCTATGACCGGCTTAAATCAACG
This sequence comes from Bacillota bacterium, assembly GCA_023388195.1. GTDB lineage: Bacteria > Bacillota > Negativicutes > Sporomusales > Sporomusaceae > Sporomusa. The sequence goes on along the minus strand of JAEWGR010000130.1, from coordinate 68,421 downwards.
CTGGTCACCGAGATGACATATGCGGACGGCAACTTCGTCTTTAAGGGTCTTGGCTGGGGTAACGGCGTTGGCTTATGCCAATGGGGTGCGTATACCTTTGCCAAGGAAGGCAAGCAGGCCAAAGATATTATTAAACATTATTATCCCGGTGCGGATGTAAAAAAACTGTGGCAGTAGAAAAGATAAAGTGAATTTTAATTTTAATATTGCATACATTAATTACGCGAGGTAGTATGGCGGCTACCTCCCGGGGAATGCGCCGCCTGTCTGGTACGCACGGACAGGCGGCGCAGCTATTCCCCGACATGGTAATAAAAGGCTCTTCCTGCCTGCCCGGCAGGAGATCTCCTTACAATACGTAGACATTATACCGATGGAGCTTGCCACACCAGTGGCGGTGACGGGAGCGACGCGCCCGCCAGCGCTGCCCAGGAGCAAGCTTATTTTTATTTTATAAAGATTTTTTTGCCGGGAATATTGGCAGTTGCTTTCGACTACGCTATACTATTATAGTTAAGGTACTCTGAAAGGACTGAGTCTGACAGTGGCATTAAACGGCAATACTGGTATTAATCGGGTGTTAATCACTGTGACAGGTTGCCAGCGGGACGCTCATGGTGTTGAGAATACAATCGAGCTGTTTACTTGCGGACATAGTTATATGAAAAACGGGGTCCACTATATCAGCTACCGGGAGACTGAGGTTACCGGCTTAGACGGGGCAACTACACTGTTAAAAATATACGCGGACTATGTTATTCTGGTTCGCACAGGCCGTGTAGAGCAGCGCCAGGAGTTTCGAACCGGAAAACGTTGTTCATCCAGCTATGTTACACCCTATGGCACGATGCGGATGGGTGTACGGACAAAATACCTGACCATAACCCGCTGTGCTGAAACGGACCTGGTCTGCGGGGTAGACATCGAATACGAACTTGAAATTGACGGACAGTGGCAAAGCAGCAATAAACTCGCCGTCATTGTACAGGGGGATAAAAAGAATGAACATTAAACAACAGCTAATCACTGCAATTGGGCAAGCGGCGGCTGAAGCAATAGCTGACGGCGTATTTACCGCTGGGCAACTGCCGGATATAGCGCTCGAAGTGCCACCGCAAAAAGACTTTGGTGACTATGCTACTAATTTTGCCATGCAGTCAGCCAAAGTAACCAAAACAAATCCGCGCGTTATTGCGCAGGCAATTGTCGAGCGGCTTAATGCCTCATGGCTGGAAAAAGCAGTGATTGCCGGCCCGGGGTTTATTAATTTTTATTTAAAGCCAGACTGGTTGTATCAGGAGCTGGCAACAATACTGACTGCCGGCGATGGTTTTGGCCGGACCAACGCTGGCCAGGGACAACGTGTTCAGGTTGAGTTTGTTAGTGCCAATCCCACCGGTCCACTGCATGTAGGACATGGCCGGGGAGCCGCTGTTGGCAGTGCCCTGGTAAATTTATTAAGAGCAGCTGGCTATCAGGTTGAAGCCGAGTTCTACATAAATGATGCCGGCAATCAGATTGACAACCTGGCCGCTTCCGTTAATGCCCGCTATCTGGAGCTGTTGGGACAGGCTGTTGAATTTCCCGAGGATGGCTATCACGGCCGTGATATTATTGATACCGCCCAGAGAATTATCGACAATCATGGCGACAAATACCTGGCTTTGCCAGCGGTTGAGCGCCTGGCTCAGTTTAAGGAACTTGCACTTGTTGAGAAGTTGGCAGGTGTAAAAGAAGATCTCGAACAATTTGGCGTAACCTTTGATGTCTGGTATAGTGAACGCACGCTTCACCAGAATCAGGCAGTGGCCAAGACCTGTGAGTTCTTAAAGGCAAATGGCAGTATGTATGAGAAAGACGGGGCCCTGTGGCTTAAATCAACTGCTTATGGTGATGATAAAGACCGGGTAGTTATTCGTGACAATGGTGTACCTACCTACCTGGCCTCTGATATTGCCTATCACCGGAACAAGTTTGACCGCGGTTTTGAGCGGGTTATAAATATTTGGGGAGCTGACCATCATGGCTATATCAGCCGGGTCAAAGCAGCCATTGCCGCCATGGGCTATAACCCTGATAATCTGGAGATTCTTATTTTGCAGATGGTTAGTCTGTATCAAAACGGCGAGCTTGTTAAAATGTCCAAGCGGACAGGCCAAGGTGTAACCTTAAGCGAATTGATTGAAGAAGTTGGCAGGGATGCGGCGCGCTTTTTCTTTATCATGCGTTCCATTGACAGTCAGCTTGATTTTGATCTTGATCTGGCAAAATCAAATTCCAATGACAATCCGGTCTATTACATTCAGTATGCACATGCCCGTATTTGCAGCATTTTCCGGCAGGTTACCGAAGCCGGCGTTATACCCGCAATTTCGGACGGTACCGCCGGTTTCCTAAGCTTATTGACAGAACCGGTGGAAATAGACCTGATTAAGAAAATGGCAATATTTCCCGGAGAAATTGCCAGTGCGGCCCGGGAGCGGGCACCACACCGTATTGCCCGTTATGCCCATGAGCTGGCAGGGTTGTTCCATACCTTCTATAACCAATGCCGGATTATGGGGGTCGAACCAAACCTGCAGATGGCCCGGATAGCGCTGGTGACAGCTGTAAGATCAACGCTTAGGCAGTCGTTGGCGATTCTGGGGGTTGCTGCTCCGGAAAAAATGTAGCAGGAATTTGCCGCTGCATGTTGAATATAAAGTGAAGCTTGCCGCCGAGGTGCTATGTAGGCTTATTCTTGTGCGGTCTAATTGAACGAAGCCAGGACTTAACAGATTTATACAATGGTCGTGGCATGAGTGGCGCTTGTTTTTGGATAGCAGCGGATTGTTAAGTGCGGAGGTTAAGATTATGGCAAACAATATATCAAAGAATGATTTTGCGGAAGTTAGTTTAGCGTATCAAATTCTTAAAACAGCAGGCCATCCGTTATATTATAGAGAATTAATCGACAGGGTAGTTGCCGCCAAAGGCAGTACCATTCGTCCGCCTGCCCATATTATTGCAGAAATTCATACCCAGATTAATCTGGACAGCCGGTTTGTGCATACAGGCAAAAGTACCTGGGGACTGACCGAATGGTCACCGCAGCGCATTAGTCTGCGCGAAACTGAGGAGACAGCTGCCGCCCGCCAGGATGATGTGCGGCGGGAAAAATTATTGGCTGCCATTCAGCAGGATTTCGATCATGAAGATGGTGGGCTTGCCGAAGAGCCAGCTGATTTGATTGAAGATGAAAATGAAATTGAAGATGATGAAGAAGAGTTGGAAAGCAACTAACCGGTTGGATAAATCGGATAAAAACAGTTAACAGTTGGAAAAACTAGCTCTGTAAGCAGCTAATTGTGGGAAGGTAGTAGGAGGATTTTTTTATGGCTAAATATATTTTTGTTACTGGCGGTGTGGTATCTTCACTAGGGAAGGGGATTACGGCCGCATCACTGGGACGTTTGCTTAAAAGCCGCGGTCTCAAAGTGACCATTCAGAAGTTTGACCCGTACATAAACTTTGATCCAGGCACCATGAGCCCTTATCAGCACGGCGAAGTATTCGTAACGGAAGACGGCGGTGAGACTGATCTGGATCTTGGTCATTATGAGCGGTTTATCGATATTAATCTGAGTAAGAGCTCCAATGTTACAGCCGGAAAAATATACTGGTCGGTAATTAGCAAAGAACGTAAAGGCGACTACCTTGGCAGTACTGTCCAAGTGATTCCTCATATTACCAATGAGATTAAAGAACGTATTTACCGGGTTGGCAAGGAAGATAATGCCGATATTGTGATTACGGAAATCGGTGGCACCGTCGGCGATATTGAAAGTCTGCCGTTCCTGGAAGCCATCCGCCAGGTCAAGAAAGAAGTGGGCCGCGGCGGGGTGCTCTATATTCATGTTACGCTTGTGCCCTATATTTCGGCAGCTGGTGAGCTGAAGACCAAACCCACTCAGCATAGTGTAAAAGAACTTCGCAGTATCGGCATTCATCCAGATGTTATTGTCTGCCGTACCGAACATGAGATTTCTCCGGAAATGAAAGAAAAACTGGCCTTGTTCTGTGATATTGACGGTGATGCCGTCATCCAGAACAAAAATGCCGCCAGCATCTATCAAGTGCCGCTTATGCTGGAAAAAGAAGGGCTGGACCGGATTGCCCTGGAGAAATTAAATATTGAGGATACCGGGGCCGACATGAGCGGCTGGCGGCAGATGGTAGATAAGATCGTTCATCCGTCCCATAGTGTGCGCATCGCTGTTGTCGGCAAATATGTTGCGCTGCAGGATGCCTATATGAGTGTGTCTGAAGCCTTACGGCATGGGGGTATTGCTAATGATGCCGCCATTGAAATCAAATGGATCAACGCTGAGGATATTGAAGATGAGCATGCTGATCTCTCTGCCTATCTGGGGGATGTTGACGGGATTCTGGTGCCGGGAGGCTTTGGTGACCGGGGCGTGGGCGGCAAACTGAAAGCCATTCGTTATGCCCGGGAGAACAAGGTGCCATTTTTTGGCCTTTGTCTGGGCATGCAGTCGGCGGTTATTGAATTTGCCCGTAATGTCTGTGGGTTGACTGATGCCCACAGTTCAGAATTTAACCCGGATACCCCGCATCCTGTTATTGATCTTATGCCTGAGCAAATGGCCGTTGAAGACAAAGGCGGTACAATGCGTTTAGGTGTATATCCCTGCAAAGTAACGGAAGGCACACTTACTTATAAAGCTTATCAGGATGAAATTATTTATGAGCGTCATCGTCACCGTTTTGAATTTAACAATGCTTATCGCGAGCAACTTTCGGCGGCCGGTCTGATTATCAGCGGCACACTGCCTAATGGGCGGTTAGTGGAGATTGTAGAAGTAAAAGATCATCCCTGGTTTGTTGGCACGCAGTTCCACCCTGAATTTAAATCACGTCCGACGGCCCCGCACCCTTTATTTAGGGACTTTGTCAAGGCATCGCTGGCGAATAAACAGGGTAAGCTATAATGAAGAGAAAACTGTTGGATAATCTCCAACAGTTTTCTTTTACGCATCAGAATTTATGAAACTTGGTGGTCTGGTTTCGAGATAAGAAACACTATACCTAAAAGGCTCCGGTGCTTCTGCCGTCCTCCTGAAGGACGCGGTACAAGTTGAATTTTCTAAACTATCCCCAGCATAAGGAGGAAGGATTGTGTTCAAAAGATCAGTGGTTCTATTTTTGGCTGTAATTATCGGTATTTCCATGATTGCCGCGTTTTTTATCACCCCAGGCTTTAGACAAAAGAAAATGACCGGTAATGACAAACTGGCAGTTATTTACGTGGAAGGAATGATCATAGGCGGCCGCGGCCAGGTCGGATTATTTAGCGAGGGTGGCGGTACAGATCATCTGATTCGGCAATTGCATGCTGCCCGGGATGATGACGCTGTTAAAGCAGTCATACTCAGGATTAATAGTCCCGGCGGCACTGTTCCGGCCTCACAGGAAGTAGGGGAGGAACTCAAAAAACTCCGGGCGGCAGGTAAACCGGTTATAACCTCTATGGCCGATATGGCTGCATCCGGTGGCTATTGGCTGGCCGCCTGCACTGACAGAATTTATGCCAATCCCTCCACAATAACCGGCAGTCTGGGTGTATATATGCCTTATTCCAACTGGGAAGAGTTATATAAAAAAATTGGTGTGCGGCAGGAAAAAATCAAAAGCGGTCCGCATAAAGATATCTTATCACCGGACCGTCAGCTGACAGCGGAAGAGCGGGCCATTATCCAAACCATGGTTGATGATATGTACAATCAGTTTGTTGAGGTCATTGCTGAAGGCCGGCATCTGGACCCGGACAAAGTTCGCCAATTGGCTGACGGACGCATTTTTACCGGGCGTCAGGCCCTGGAACTGGGGCTTGTCGACGAGCTCGGCAATATGTATGATGCGATTGATGGTGCGGCCGCGCTGGTTGGTATTCAGGGTAAGCCCGAAATTGTTGAATATGGAAAAGTAAGTGCTATTGAAGCCTTGTTAGGTGCCCAGACCAGGTTCGCCTCAGACCAGATTATGCTTCAGCGCCTGCGGGAATTGCTTTCGGCCAGCCCGGCGGCTGTGCCTCAAAGCAATTAAGGAGAGGAGCAAGCTTATGGGAAGTTTTATTGAGATAATCTATGATGTACTATTTAGACCTAAGGCGGCCATGCAGTACATTGCTGAGAAAAAATTGGCCGGTCAGGCAGTAATCATGTTTGTCATCGGTATGCTTGTGCCGGTATGGGCTATATATACCGGCGTTAAGGGCACCGCGGTCTTGCCTGCTCTGAGTATTTTCTTTATCTTTCACGTGATCGGCAGTTTTACTTTTTGGGTGCTGAGTGCCTCGGTTCTGGCCTTTATTGCTGAGCTGGCCGGCGGTCGGGGGACATCTGTCGGCCTGTTTTCTGCATTAGGCTTCTCCCATTTGCCCCGGGTTATCGTTATGCCCTTATGGGTGATTGCGTCGTTAATGCCAGCCGGTATTCAGGAAGTCTGCTTTGGTATTATCGGGGTACTGATCGTGATTTGGACCTTGACTTTACATGTTACAGCCCTGCAGGGCGCCTATGAACTATCAGGCGCAAAATCGGTACTTGTGCTGCTGGCGCCACTACTTGTCAGCATCGCTGTGGTGGCTGTGATTATCGTTTTTGCCGGTTCAGCGCTGATTCACTTACCGTTTCACATTTAGCGGACTTGATAGAGATAAATTTCCCATGGCGACCAGGCTTCCGTGAAGCGTTGTAAAAATTCAAGCTGGTTTTCCTTATAATTTGTAATTTCGGCGGCCGATAAGATATATTGGCCGCCTAATTTTTTGAAGGCTTCTATATCAAGCTCCAGATGATCTAGTTTTAATTGGTATGATTTTCTTACCTGATAATACTCAAGCTCGGCAGGAAAGATATAGCAGGTTATGCCCCAATCATCATAATACCTTTGCCAGAACGGGTTTTTGGCCAGCTCTTTGGCGATAATCTGCCGGAAGGCATGCTTATAGGCAAGCGGGTAAATATTGAGCCGTCCGTCCAGTGTGTAAAAACCATTGTATTGGGTAATTGCCGGATAGAGGCCGATACTGGCTATACGGTAATCCTGCTTGGGGCGGCCAATGTAGTTATCGACTTTCTTCAGCAAACTGTCAGAGAAAAACTCACCATAACTTACATTCTCGTACAGCCAGGCATTTTCCATAACCGAAAATCCTGTTTGCTTTTGGATGGCCAGATTATATTCGCTGTGGTTGCCAAATAAGAAACCAAGCTGCAGCACAATGAGCAGCACGGCCAGTAGTCGGCCAATGTACCGGATATTGGCAATAACGGATAGACATAGTGCAAAAATGGTATACCAAATAAGCGGATGCAGCCAGTGAAAGCGTTGAATCTGGAAGGCGTTAAAAAAGCTGTTGCCGGCGACGGCGGACATGAAAAATTCTGAATAACGCAGACCATAGAGAATGGACAGGCAGAGCGCTGATGCCAGAAGCAATACTATCAGTTTGTACTCGCGCTTTTGCCGCCAGCCCAGGGTTAATGCCAGCGGCACGGCAATGAATAAAATATATTTGTGCAAACTGACGGCATGATATTGTCCATTGGTAAAGTTCTCAGTAATTAAGGCTTGCACGCCCGCCCAATCCCGGGATTGTCCCAGGCTGATCCGGTTAATTTCTTCGCGGCTGGAAACAAAACCTGTACTGAAAAAGGCATTATATATAAGCCATAATTCAGTAATACAATAGGAAACGGCCAGAAGAACGATACCCCCCCAGAATATTGGCCGGGCTTTTCGGTTCTGCCAGTAATCATAGAGGGCTGACACTCCCAAGGCAGCGAGAATAAAAACACCGGCAAGAGGAAGGGACGAATAGAGGGCGAATGTAATAATAATAATGACAGAACCAATCACTTTTTTGTCATAAAATAGATTTAACATGGCATAGAATAGTAAGGGCTGTCCGGCGATAGACAGTCCATAGACTGTATAGAAGGGGATGGTGGCAAACGCAGCCGCACCCGCCCAGGCTAACCATCTTTGTTGCTGATCAGTGAGACAGTAGTGCCTCAGTAGAAGGTACATGCCGATAAATGCGGTGCTGTGCACAAAGAGCAGGTTGACAAGATAAGCGCGGAACGGCGGTAAGGCAAGATACAGCCAGGTAATAATATTAAATCCGCTTGGCAGGCAGCTGCGTGGTACCTCGCCCAGCATTTGCCCGACTGCTCCTGTCAGATCAAATGTTTTCCCACTATTGGCCAGTACTGTCCAAGCGGTAATCCAGTCTAGATTATCATTAATAGTAAAGTGAGCATTTTGCCGCAGGATTACAAAAGGCGCTAAGTAAGCTATTAATATACAGGTAAAAAAAATAGCAGCCTTGCGTTCTGGCAAGAGACTGAAGAGTTTATGCAACAGGGCAATCATAATTTGACACCTCATATAAATTGTTTTATACAAATAGTAGCATAAACTTTTACATTTTAAAAATTTTTTGAAGAACGTTTGAAAAAAACAAAAAAAATTCTATTTTCTTCCAGATATTAGCAGGATATTTTCAATTTATTGCGAATATGGATATATTAGGAAAAGTCAAGGAATATCATGGGCGAATACTATGGAGAAAGCAAGGTGCAGAGTAATGAGCAGTTCCCGGGCAACGATTCTTGTGATTGATGACCAACCTGGAATTAGAAGATTGCTTACTGAAGTTCTCCAGGATGAAGGTTACAGTGTGATGACAGCCTCTAACGGCTATGAGGGTATACAGGTTGCCAATGATGTTAAGCCTAACGTAATATTAATGGACATGAAGATGCCTGGTATGGACGGTATTGAGACCCTAAAAGAGCTTAAGCGCCACGGACAGGGCGATCAGGTCATTATGATGACAGCCTACGGAGAATTGGATATGGTCAACGAAGCCAGGGAAGCAGGGATGCGAGACTATATTACCAAGCCCTTCGACATTATGTCCCTGTGCCGGATTATTGAAGAGCATATCGGCAGCAGTTTTGATGCACGCCGACTGTTGATCGGTTAACCCAGAGAAGATGACCCGGGGCATACAGGCCCCGGGTCTTACTTAATTGGTACCGGCTGCCTGCTTTTGCAGCCTGCTGTGTTCTTTTCCTGATGTTGCCAAGTTGAGTAAAAGGCAGGCAGGATTTTTACTGCTGGCGGCGAAGTATATGGAGCAAGGGGGGGATATCAATTGTTTATTAGCGCTGTTTCCACATTGGCGCTTTATTGTTCGCGATGTGGTAATATTGAACTGCATAATGTCTCCCGGTTTGCTCTCAATAACTCACGGCGTCAGCTTGCCTGCAGCTGCGGCGAGGTGCAAGGCGCCATTGCCAGCGCGGGGCGGCATCAATATTTACTGGATATTCCCTGTGTCGTATGTGAGACCAATCATTTGATTTTCCTTGACAGCCAGTTGTTTCGGCAGCCTAAGGCTAGTAAAATATATTGTGGTCAGGCAAATCTTGAACTTGGGTTTATTGGCAGCCCGGCTGCTATTGCTGAAATTATTGCCCGGCATAAACAGGAAGTGGCCAGTATAACCAGTGAAATGGCAGAACTGCCGGATGGACAGGGAATAGAAAATTCGCAGATTTTACTTGAAATTCTCAATAAAATTCATGATATTGCCGAGCAGGGCGGGGTATACTGCTGTTGTGGCAATGCCAATGTTGAGGCAGAGGTGTTAGTCGACGCCATTGAGCTGACCTGCAGCCAATGCGACGGTCGGCTGGTTATTCCAGCCAAAGATGAGAGGGATTTGGCACGTGTATCGGTAATGGGGGTCATTGAATTGGCACCTCTCAGGCGTACTAGCCGTAAATGAATGCTAGAGAATGAAAAAAAGCAGGTGAGCATCTGTGAAATTTTTCCTCGATACAGCTAATATTACCGAAATAAAGGATATTCTGCCGTTGGGTGTTGTAGCTGGGGTAACAACGAATCCCTCGCTCATTGCCAAAGAGAAGCAGGATATTAGAGCCGTAATCAGAGAAATTGCCGCCTTGACACCAGGGCCAGTGAGTGCTGAGGTTATAAGCACAAAATTTGAAGATATGCTGCCTGAAGCGCACAGTCTGGCTCAGCTTGGCAAAAATGTGGTCATTAAAGTGCCTGTGACTGTGGACGGTCTAAAAACGGTGAGTGCGTTGGCTGCTGACGGCGTCAAAACCAATGTAACTTTGATCTTTTCGGTCAATCAAGCTCTGTTGGCCGCTAGGGCAGGAGCTGCCTTTGTAAGTCCGTTTGTGGGCCGCCTTGACGATATTAGCCAGGATGGCATTGGCCTTATTAAAGACACGGCAGAGGTATTTGCTATTCATGGTATTGACACTGAGATTATTGCCGCCAGCGTCCGTCATCCCATGCATGTTACGCAGGCAGCGCTGGCTGGCGCTCACATTGCTACTGTACCGGCTAAAGTATTGGTATCCTTGTTAAACCACCCGCTGACTGATGCCGGTATACAGCGTTTCTTGTCAGACTGGCAAAAGGCCAACATGTAGACTGTGAGACCTGCCGGGCGATTGCCCGGCATAATTTTTCCATCAGGAATTTTAAGGAGATGTAGTACTTATGGAACGTGAATTAGCATTGGAGTTTGTACGGGTTACCGAGGCTGCGGCGATTGCCAGCGGCCGGTGGATGGGACGTGGCGATAAAATAGCCGCTGATCAGGCGGCTGTGGATGGTATGCGGGCTGCTTTTGATACCGTAAATATCAGCGGCTGTGTGGTAATCGGTGAAGGGGAAATGGACGAGGCCCCCATGCTGTATATTGGTGAGCATGTTGGGCATGGCGGCCGGGAAGTCGACATTGCCGTAGACCCGCTGGAAGGTACCAATCTTGTAGCCAAAGGCCTGCCGGGATCGATTGCTGTGCTGGCTATTGCTCCGCGCGGTTGCCTCCTGCATGCACCGGATATGTATATGGATAAAATTGCTGTCGGGCCGCGCGCCAGAGGCAAAATTGACATCAATGCCCCGGTGCGGGAAAACTTAAAAGCAGTGGCTTCGGCTTTGGAACGGGCAGTGGAAGATCTGACTGTCGTAATCCTTGATCGTCCACGCCATGCCGCTATTGTAAAAGAAGCCCGGGATGCAGGGGCACGAATCAAACTGATTTCTGACGGTGATGTATCGCCGGCGATTAATGCTGCTATTGAAGGTACGGCTGTTCACATGCTCTTAGGCATTGGTGGTGCTCCGGAAGGGGTACTGGCGGCAGCAGCTGTCAAATGTCTCGGCGGCGATATGCAGGCCCGGTTATGGCCGGAAAACGCAGCTGATATTGAGCGGGCTAAGGCAATGGGGATTGACGATATTAATAAAGTATTTACCATTGATGATCTGGTTAAAGGTGATGAAGTTATATTTGCTGCCACCGCTATTACCCAGGGGGATCTCCTAAACGGTGTCCGCTATTTTGGGGGCGGGGCCCGTACTCATTCTATTGTTATGCGCGGCTCGACCGGTACGGTACGGTTTGTCGATGCGATCCATAAATTTGATAAAAAACCGATGCCGATTAAGCGGGCCTAATATTTTGGCAGGAAATGGCTCAGAATATGTATATTTTTAGAAAAATAATCCAAGTTATGCATATTTTGAAGGCCTGTCGCTTATGCTAATACTGGGGAGAATGTAAGTCAACAGCTATATTGTTGACTGAAATAAGCCTAGTAAGCGAGGTGATAGTATTGAACCTGCTGAAAATGAATGCCCGGCAATGGGCCTATGTTGGCGGGGTAGCGCTCCTGACCGGTGTGTGGGCGGCTCCTGGCGGAGTACAAACAGTGCCTGAAACTGTGGCCATACCTCCACAAGCTGAGCAGCAAATGGCACCGGCGCCGGTCACTGCCGCCAATCCAGGCCGGCAAGACTTTCAGAAACACATTGTTGTTTCCGGTGATACCTTGAGTGGTATTGCTCAGCACTACGGTATTGACCTTGAGACACTTATGGCAGCTAACCCTGGTGTAACTGACCTGATTCACCCGGGTGACCAGTTAGTCATCCTCCCGCATAAAGGTGTTGTTTATCAAGTAGATACCGGTGACACGCTGTGGGAAATTGCCCGTGTCTATGGTGTGCAGGTAGAGACCATTAAATCAGCCAATGGCAAAAGCAATGATAGTGTTGCCGTTGGTGAGAAACTTTTCATTCCCGGCGCCCGCTGGGGCCGGGCTGAAACTGCGGTAGCGCGGGCCTATGCCAGTCGTTTTACCTGGCCGACTAAAGGGGAAATTTCTTCACCCTTTGGGTGGCGCTGGGGGCGATTGCATGCTGGTGTTGATATTGCCAACGACATTGGCACCCATGTAATGGCTGCCCGGGCTGGACGTGTGATTTGGGCCGGATGGCGGGGTGGCTATGGTTACACGGTCATGATTGATCATGGCGGCGGTTATGTAAGTTTATACGGCCACCTTGACGACTATAATGTTGAGCGGGGACAATACATCCGTGCCGGTCAGCGTATTGCCTCAATGGGCAATACCGGCAACTCTACCGGCCCGCATTTGCATTTCGAAGTTCAAAAAGATGGTCAGCCAGTGGATCCAATGGGATTGCTGCCATAAGAGAAAGTGCCACGTCGTAATTACGACGTGGCACTTTTTTTTACCAGAATTTACATATAGGCTCTGCGGATGTAAGGATGACTATACCCTAAAGTAAAGGGCACCGGCGGCTTCGGCCGGCGTCCTGATGGATGTCATAAACCAAGCTTTCTTATGACAATGGGGCTTGCTTTACGGATGCTTGCTCAGGTATTGCAGTGTTGCATCGTGATAAGGCCAGGCAAAGTCCGCCATTGATTTATCGGCCGGCGCAATGACTGAGTAGAGCGTGGCGGTTTCTGTTTGCTTAAGCTGCCACTTTTTCCCCGTTTTTTCGAAGGTTAGTTCTGTACGGCTTAGGCTGCTGCCAAATTTTCCGGGGGCTGCAGCTGTGGTACCGCTGATTTCCAGGCCGTTATTTTTGACGATGATAATGGCGTCCACTTTATTTTGCAGGTTCTTTACTGTAGCCGTAAGTGCGGCTGCCTGATCGCCAAAGGTGATTCCGGCATAGTTTTCCGGGTTAGTGTTAGTGTCGGCGGTTGTTACGCCAATAATACCAATCCGGATTTTTTCTTTCTTTTTTTCTTTGCCTACGTCAAATTCCTTAATCGTATAGGGCTTGACGGCGGGCAAAAGCTGGCCGGCCCGCTGGGCATTAGCGGATAAAACCGGGAATCTGGCAGTAGTGAGCGCTTTGGACAGAAAGTCAGAACCGTAGGCAAATTCACCTTCACCAAGCACTACTGCGTCATAACCAAGATAATTATAGGCTGCTATCATCGGATTAGGCAGTTTGGAGGGTTCAGTGGCAAACAGGCGGGTCAGGGGTGTACCTGTGAGCATATTGCCGCCATCGACTAAGAGTGTGTAGGAATTAGCCTGTCGTTCTTTTTTTACCAGGCTGGCAATTTTAACAAGGCCAAAGTCAGCCGTTTTGGGAAGGTTGTAATCCCAGTCAATAATATGGCCATTGAGTCCGGCTGTTGCCAGTACTGTTATTTTAACAGGCGCCGGCGGGGGCGTAGGTTGTTTCGGCGCTGCCAGAGTAACGGCTGGCAGGCACCAGATAACGGCTAACCCCAAAGCGGCTAACCGGATTAATTGGTTCCAGTATTTTTTCAAAATGATCCCTCCAATTTTATAGTCAAATATTTTTTATAAATTCGCTATATAGGAAGTGTTTTCCTGTCTTTTATTGTCTGGGAAGCAAAAAATACCGTAAAAACAGGTGCGGTATACAGGCCTAGCCAATCGGGGAATAATAATTGTACCACTCAAACTGCCGGATTTGTGAGGATACGTTATGGAATATGTAATTGCCGCCTTAATGGCTTGTCTGAGTTTTCTCGTAAACAGGCTGTTTATGCGGTATATCGGGCCGGTAACTGTTATCAGTCTGGGGCCGGTTACTGAAGAAGCGGCAAAAACACTGTTTGCCTACTATCTGGGAGCTGCAATTATTCCGGTGCATGCGCTCTTTGGAGTCATCGAGGCTATTTATGACTGGGTTCAGGATGAGAGCAGACATCTAACCGCCCCGCTCCTGAGTATTGTGGGGCATAGTTTTTTTGGGGCCGTCACGGCCGGTGTCCTGAGTAAGACAGGCAGTGTGTGGCTTGGGTTGGCTGCAGGCTCCACAATACATGTGACGTACAACGTAATTGTGGTCAGAATACTGGCTAATAAAGCAGACAAAAACATATGAAAGAGGGATAGTCAATGAAAATTTTCTATACTTGTGAATATTGTGGTGACCATATCGATACATTAGAAGTAGACCAAATTGATGAAGTTAAGTTTGGTTTTGACTGCTTGACTGCTCAGGAGCGCCAAGATATAATTAAAACTGACGTGGAGCAAAATACTGTCCATGTTAAGTCATTATGTGATTTTTGTATAACTTCAATGGGAATTGATGATCATGTTGCATTGGGGATGCCTGCTATCAACAAAGGCTATATTCACTGAAAATTTGTAAGCATATATAATAAAGGGCTTTAGCCTAGGCTAAAGCCCTTTTGGTACTACCTGTAACTATTGAGAGGTATATATGGGAGAGAAAACAATATTGACGCTGTTTGCTGCTTTTCATGAAGATAAGCAGCTCATGGCAGCGCAAGCTGCTTTCGGGGCAGTCGGTGTTCAGAGTGTCATTTATGGTGTGACAGGCGCGCAAAAAAGCGTACTTATGGCGGCTGCCTTTCAGGCAGCGCCCCGGCCAACCATTATTATCACTGCCAGTCACGAGGCAGTTGAACTGCTGAGAACCGATTTTGCGGCCCTGTTGCCCCAGGTGCCGGTATTGGAATTGCCGGCGATTGATCTGATTACTTTTGCGGCCGCTGCCAAGAGCGTCGAACTGGCTTCCCGGCGTATGGACGTTTTGAGCCGGATGGTGAGGGGTGAGAAAATTATTGTTTTGGCAACTGCTGAAGCCGCGATGCAGCGGGTTTTGCCAAAACAAGAATTTCTGAACAGTCGGATTACGATTCAGAACGGCGGTATAATAAGCCGCGAGAATCTGATTGGTTCGCTGGTCGATTTTGGTTATGAACGGGTTGACCAGGTGGATAGTCCCGGTCAATTCAGTATTCGCGGTGGCATTGTTGATATTTTTGCTGTTAACCGGAGCCTGCCGCTCCGGTTAGAGTTGTTTGGTGATGATGTTGATTCACTGCGTGAGTTTGATCCGGCCAGCCAGCGTTCGGTAACCGATCTGGACTTAGCCGATATTATGCCCCTGACTGAGCCCGAGCACAGCGGCAAGCCGGCGGTATTTGTGTCCTATCTTCCGGCCAGTGCCTGCCTTGTGCTTGATGAACCGGCACGGATCAGAGAGCAGATGACCAAAATAGTGAAAGAGAACCCGGATATAAAACGCCGGGTTTTTAGCTGGTCTGAGCTAACTGCGGCCTGCCAGGCCTACACGGTTGTCTATTTGTCCCTGCTGTTGCAGAAAATACCCGCAACTCAGCCTGCCTCAGTGATCAGTATTACGGCTAAAGGTATTGCGCCGTTCCATCGTCAACTGGACATGGTGATTGCTGAAATTAAAAACTGGCAGGATAAAAAACAAAATATTATTTTATTTATGCCCAGCCATGATAAGGCAGCCAATATTCAACAGCATCTGGCCGAAGAAGGGATTACGGCAGTCATGGCCCAGGAGGGGCATATGCCGCTGATTCCGGGGGCTGTTGTCGTATCAACAGGCACTTTGTCAGGCGGCTTTGAATTGCCTCAGGCCAGACTGGTCGTCTTGACTGAACTGGACATTTTTGGCCGCCAGAAGAAGAAACGGCGGCCCCGGGTTGGGAAAGACCAGCAGATTACTTACTTTCGGGACATTAATCTAGGCGATTATGTTGTTCATGTTAATCATGGTATCGGTAAATATGTTGGCGTTGAAACCCTGGAGGTTGGCGGTGTTCATAAAGATTATCTCCATATCCGCTATGCCGGTGATGATAAACTGTATGTGCCAACAGACCAGGTAGGCCTGCTGCAAAAATATATTGGTGCTGAGGGGGAAGTGCCCCGACTGAGCAAAATGGGCGGCAGCGACTGGCTTAAAGTAAAGACCAGGGCCAAGGCGGCTGTGGCCGATATGGCCAAAGAGCTGATCGAACTGTATGCCCAGCGCCAACTGCAGGTAGGTCACGCTTTTGGTCCGGATACTCCCTGGCAGCGGGAGTTCGAGGATGCTTTTCCTTATGAGGAAACACCGGATCAACTGCAAGCCATTACTGAAGTTACTCATGATATGGAAGAACCACGCCCCATGGACCGGCTGTTATGCGGTGATGTTGGTTTTGGTAAAACGGAGGTCGCCATTCGTGCCGCTTTTAAAGCCGTCATGGGGGGCAAGCAGGTGGCGGTCCTGGTACCAACGACGGTTCTCGCACAGCAGCACTATCAGACATTCAGTGCGCGGTTTGCCGGTTTTGGTCCGGTTGTAGATGTTGTCAGCCGGTTTCGCAGTGCCCGGGAGCAAAAAGCAACCTTGCAGAAGCTGGCCCTTGGCCAGGTAGATGTGCTTATCGGCACTCATCGCATTCTGCAGGCCGATGTGGTATTTAAAGATCTCGGTCTGTTGATTGTTGATGAAGAACAACGGTTTGGGGTGGCCCAAAAAGAGAAAATGAAAAGACTGCGGGCAAATCTTGATGTACTTACTTTAAGTGCCACGCCAATTCCGCGTACTTTGCATATGTCACTGGTAGGGGCACGTGACATGAGTATTATTGAGACACCGCCGGAGGACCGGTTTCCGGTGCAAAGCTATGTAGTGGAATATAATGAAGAAATTATCCGTGAGGCTATCGTGCGTGAGTTAAAACGCGGTGGGCAGGTGTACTTCGTTTATAACCGGGTACAGACGATTGATAAGGTACGCCAGCGTCTAACCGAGATTTTGCCGGACGCTACGATAAAAACAGGTCACGGCCAAATGCCGGAAGAACTGTTAGAGCAGGTAATGCTCGATTTTTATGAAAACCGGGACGAGGTGCTTATTTGCACAAGTATCATTGAAAACGGCCTGGACGTTCCGAATGCCAATACAATTATTGTCTATGATGCCGATCATTTTGGTCTTTCCCAGTTATATCAGATGCGCGGGCGGGTTGGCCGTTCTCATCGTATGGCGTATGCTTATTTTACTTACCGGCGCGATAAAGTTCTTACCGAGGTGGCTGAAAAGAGGCTGCAGGCCATCAAAGAATTTGCTGAGCTGGGCTCAGGCTTTAAGATTGCCATGCGTGATCTTGAAATCAGAGGGGCCGGCAATCTTTTAGGCCGGGAACAACACGGCCATATAGTCAGTGTCGGGTTTGAAATGTACTGCCGCCTGCTGGACGAAGCAGTTGGGGAATTGAAAACAGGAAATCCGGTTTTGCCAATTCCTGAACCAACTATCGAACTGAATATTGATGCCTATCTTACAGGCGACTATATTAGTGATGCCATGCATAAAATTGAGATATACCAGCGAATTGCCGCTGTACGCCAGGAAGAGCATCTAACTGAACTGATTGATGAACTGGTCGACCGGTTTGGTGAACCGCCAGTACCGGTAACTAATCTTCTGGGTGTGGCCCGTATCAAAAATCTGGCCCGCCGCCTTGGCGTCCGCTCAATTTCCGAACGGGCCGGACGGGTAGAGATTATTTTCAACGATAGGCCGGATGTTGCTGACGGCGGTTTAATGAATGCTAAAAATCTTTTTCCCGGTAAACTTGCCTTCGTTCCCGGGCCGCCGGAGACGATGCGGCTGGCGACCCCGCGGCTCACGCTGCCGCTCATCGACGCCTTAACCAAATTATTTCTTGTATTGACAGGTATGGAAAAATGTTAACCTAAACCTTCGCAGTATAGCCAGAAAAATGAATAAAACGAACTTGCTGGATATATACTACTATCAATGAATGATTAGGCTATTGCTTACAGTAATACCTGATGTATTCGCTATTTAAAACTGACTTCGAAAATGTTAGTAGGTCAATCTAGCTAAGCTTGGCTAAAGCTGTAGAAAGGGGGATACTGGTGAAAGCAACCGGAATTGTACGTAGAATTGATGATTTAGGGCGAGTTGTAATACCGAAAGAAATCAGACGGACTCTCAGAATCCGTGAAGGGGATCCACTGGAGATATATGTAGATCGTGAGGGTGAAGTAATACTCAAGAAATACTCTCCCGTAGGTGAACTGGGGGACTTTGCTAAAGAATATGCAGACTCGTTGTTTGAAGCCATAGGACATATTGTTCTGATCGCTGACCGCGACAATGTAGTAGCGGTGGCTGGGGCCTCAAAGAAGGAGTTCTTAAGCAAACCTCTTGGCCCGGCTGTTGAAAAAGTTATGGAAGAGCGCAAAACGGCTCTGATCAGCAATCCAGGTGAATATAAGCATTGCAAAGGTTGCGCCTCTCAATGCGAGGATGATGAGACCTGTAAATTTACTTCTGAAGTTATTGCCCCTATTATCGTCGAAGGCGATGCAATCGGTGCTGTTATTATCTGTTCCAAAGAGCCTGGAGCTCAAATGGCTGATATGGAGGTTAAGCTAGCCGAAACAGCAGCAGGATTCCTGGCCAAACAAATGTCTCAATAACATCTTACACAGCAGAGTAAACGGCAAGTAGCGGACACTAACAATTACTGTTAAGTTCGCTACTTTTATATTACTGTACAGGATATTAATTATAAAGAAAGCACCAGCGCCGGCACCGATGTTAACCTGATATACTGCAATTATAGGTAAATTAAATTATCCGCTATACATATGTGTTTTATTGCTGGTAAGATTTTGTTATAATAGTAAAAGTGGCTAAACCAGGCCAAATTTTGGAGAGGAATGACTCGTTTGAGTAAAGATACATTTTTAAAAGGCGCATTTATTCTGACGGTGGCCGGTATTGTTGTAAAAATTATCGGATCAGTCAACCGGATTTTGTTATCTCGCCTGCTTGGTGGCGAAGGGGTAGGCCTTTATCAGATGGCTTATCCAATTTATTTATTGGCACTCAGCGTCTCATCCGCGGGTATCCCTGTGGCCATTTCGATTATTGTGGCCGAAAAGATTGCCCGCAGCGATTACCGGGGAGCTAATCATGTATTCCGCATTTCTTTGGCAGTCTTGGCTGTTACCGGGCTGTTTTTTACCTTTCTCTTATATTATGGTGCCGGTTGGCTGATTGAACATAACTTTGTCCGCGATCACCGCGCCTATTATGCTATTGCCGCGTTAGCGCCGGCTATCTTCTTTGTTACTGTGTTATCGAGTTACCGCGGCTACTTTCAGGGGCTGCAAATGATGACACCGACAGCTGTTTCCCAAATATTTGAACAGTTGATCCGGGTTGTAACCATGATTGCCTTTGCTTATATCCTGTTGCCGCGCGGTCTCGAATTTGCTGCCGCCGGTGCTAGTTTTGGCGCCGGTCCCGGGGCTGCGGCCGGGCTTTTGGTGCTCCTGTACTTTTACTGGCGCCATAAGCCGGGATTTAAACATCAGATGGAAAATCAGCCACAGATCAGGCAAGAGTCCAGCATGAGCATTATTGGCCGGATTGTAAAACTGGCTTTACCGGTGTCGCTTGCCAACATCATGTTGCCGGTTGTATCTAATATCGATCTCCTGATTGTCCCGGCCCGGCTGGAAGTGGCTGGCCATACTGTCGAGCAGGCTACGGAAATGTTCGGATATCTTACCGGTATGGCCGTGCCGCTTGTTAATCTGGCGACAATCCTGACAGCTTCGCTGGCTGCCAGCCTGGTGCCGGCGGTATCGGAAGCGCATACTCTTGGCAACAAACAGCGGATTTACCAGCGGACGGCGACAGCCATGCGGATATCCAATCTGATTACAATTCCCAGTTTTGTGGGCATGGCCCTCCTGGCTACCCCTATCTCGCTGATGTTGTATGGCACTCCTAATGCCGGTGTTTCAATCGCCATTTTGTCGGTAGGAATTTTTCTCCTTGGCATACATCAGGTAACGACTGGCGTTCTACAGGGTCTTGGTCACACCGCTATTCCGGTAATTAACATGGCTGTTTCCGCTGTTGTCAAGATTGTTATGAGCTGGGTCTTGACGGCAGTGCCTTCTCTCGGCATTATGGGGGCGGCGTGGGCTACTGTAGCTGACTTTGGTGTGGCGGCATTGTTAAATATGTTTTTCGTATACAGGTACGTTGGTTTCAGCCTGGACATTAAAGATACCTTAAAAGCCGTGGTTTCATCCGGGGTAATGGGTGTTGTTGTACTCCTGTCCTATGATGCGATTATGAGTCAAACACTACATAATTCACTGGCTACAATCGGCTCTATCGCTGCCGGGGGGACTGTATTTGGCATCGTTTTGCTGCTTGTGGGTGGGGTTGAGGCCCGGGATATTGAACAAATCCCCCGCATCGGTGGAAAAATTGCTGCTATTTTGACTACATTGCGACTGTTGAGGCGATAAAATGGGAATTACTATTACTGGGCTGGGGCCTGGAAGCTTTAAACACCTCACACTGGAAACCTGGGAACTGCTGAATGGTACAGATGCTCTTATCTTGCGCACGGCTAAACATCCTTGCGTGGATGTCCTTAAGCAGCGTGGTGTTGTTTTTACCAGTTTTGATCATTTGTATGAGCAGGCGGACAGTTTTTCCGATCTTTATCAGGCGATAGCCACTGAAGTTGTCGGCCGGGCGGCGCAAGGGGAGAACCTCGTCTACGCTGTACCCGGCAGTCCGCTGGTAGCCGAAAAAACGGTGGAGCTTATTACTGCACAGGCGAAAGCGGCAGGTATAGAGCTTGCTATTGTGCCGGCAATGAGTTTTCTGGAAGTGCTGTACACAAGGCTGGGTGTTGATCCCATTACCGGACTTACCATTATTGATGCTGCCGATCTGGCCGATTTGCCGCCTAATCTGGTTACAGGTCTCATTGTTACCCAGGTATATAGCCGCCAGGTGGCATCAGATACCAAACTGGCACTCATGGACTATTATGGTGATGAATATCAGGTTACGGTGGTACGCAATCTCGGCCTGCCAGATGAGCAAATACACCGGATTATGCTGTTTGAACTTGACCGCTTGCCTGAAATCGATCATCTTACCAGTGTATATGTGCCGCCCCGTCCTGCGCGGAGCAAGGTATTTTCTCTGGATCCGGTTGTTGATGTGATGGCACGTCTCAGAGCGCCCGGTGGTTGTGTCTGGGATATTGAGCAGACACATCTCAGTTTACGCCGTTACCTTGTGGAAGAGGTGTATGAGGTACTTGAAGCCATAGAATTGGCTGATGGTGTCAAATTATGCGAAGAGCTGGGGGATTTATTGCTCCAAGTTGTTTTTCATGCCCGCGTAGCCGAAGAGAGTGGTGGTTTTACCATGCAGGATGTGGTAGACCATGTCACTGAAAAAATGGTGCGCCGTCATCCGCATGTATTTGGGACAATCACAGTCCGGGATGCGGCCGAAGTTGTTGTTAACTGGGAGCAAATTAAAAAACGGGAAAAGGCGGGTGAGCGAACAGGGGTACTGGACGGTATTCCAGTGGGGCTGCCAAGCTTAATGACTGCATATAAACTGCAGTCCAAAGCGGCCAAAGTGGGTTTTGACTGGCCTGAAATCGGACCGGTATGGGACAAGATTGCTGAAGAACTTGCCGAACTCCGGGAAGCCGTCCTCCTGCCGGCACCACAAGGTGACCAAAACCGCGAGGATGAATTGGGGGACGTATTATTCACGGTGGTAAATTTGGCGCGGTTTATGGGCATTGATCCCGAAACTGCCCTGAATCGTACCAACAATAAGTTTAGGCGCCGCTTTGGCTATGTTGAGGCTGGTATCAAAGAGCAGCAACTGGAATGGGCAGACGTGAATTTAGCTGATCTTGATGCTTTGTGGGATGAAGCCAAGGCCAAGGAAGCCAAGTCATGAGTTTTTTTACCAAATTTTTTTATTGCAGCAGGAATAAAAAGTTGCGTAGCGAATAAAGCTAATCGTAATCGATTTATGTTAGGGGGAGCAAGATTGTGAATAAAACTGACCTTGTCAAAGCAGTGGCTCAAAAGGCTGATATGACTCAAAAAGATGCCGAGAAGGCTATCAATGCAGTATTTGCCTCGATTGAAGAAGCTTTAGCCAACGATGATAAAGTACAAATAATTGGCTTCGGTACTTTTGAAGTAAAAACCAGGGAAGAACGCAAAGGCCGTAATCCTCAAACCGGCAACGAAATTACCATACCCGCTTCAAAGAACCCGGTATTCAAAGCCGGCAAAGGCTTGAAAGATACTGTAAACGCTTAATTTCACAATGGACAGGCTACCATCAAACCAGGTTATAAACCTGGTTTTTGTTTAAAATGAGGTCTGTTAGCTCCCGCCTCCGGCTGAGGAGCAAGGCGGATTCATGCTCCATGAGTATATCAGTTTCTGATCATAAGTAAGAATGACTAAGGCTTCTGCCGGCGTCCTGAAGGGCTTGGCACAAGCCAAGTCTTTTCTTATAAGGATGAATGAGGAGAGAATTTTATGGCAGGCAAAATTTTGGTCGTAGATGATGAACTAAATATTCGCGAACTCATAAAATTTAATTTAGAGAAAGTCGGGTATAAGGTTATTGAGGCAGCCGACGGTCAGGCCGCGGTGGATATAGCCAAAGGTAACCGGCCTGATCTTATCGTCCTTGATCTGATGCTACCCGGTATTGATGGCCTCGAAGTATGCCGGATAATAAAAAACGCCCGGGAAACCTCGGCCATCCCGATTATTATGCTGACGGCCAAAAATGAAGAGATTGATAAAGTAATTGGTCTTGAGCTTGGGGCAGATGATTATCTGACTAAGCCCTTTAGCTCACGGGAACTGCTGGCAAGGATTAAGGCTGTGCTCAGGCGCAGCCAGAGAGACAGTTCCAGCGGAACGCTGTCTGTCGGTAAGCTGACCCTGAATTTTAGCCGTTATGAGGCATATATCGGTTCGCTCAAACTGGAACTGACGCCTAAAGAATATGAAATGCTTAAATTATTTGCTACAAATACCGGCAAGGTATTCACCCGCGAGCAATTGCTTGAGAAAGTATGGGGTTACGAATATTTTGGTGATACCAGAACGGTTGACGTGCACGTACGCCATTTGCGGGTAAAGTTGTCGCAGGACATTGAAATTGCCGAAGCAATTGAGACGGTGCGTGGTGTTGGTTATCGGTTTCGCGATTTAGAATAAAACAAGTTAATAGTAATTGCTTTGCCGACAGTGTAATGATTAAGAGGAAGATTCTTGTTGTTGCGAATGTTAGCGAGGCAATTTTTTATTTGCATTACATATAGGCATTTGGGAGATAAGAGAAACAGCGGTTTTCCATTTGTGCAGGGCCCCTGGTTACGCTTATTTGCTCTATTCTGCTACCGGAATATAAAATCTTAACAAGATGTTAACATTCACATTGCTGATTTTATGATATATTGCATATGAGAAACTACAGGAGGCATAGACTAACTTATGAATGTTAAAGTTCAAGTAAATAAACTTGGGTTATATTATGGAGATGTCCTGGCCCTGAAAAAAATCTCTATTGAAATCATAGAAAATAGCGTACTTGCCTTAATCGGTCCATCAGGCTGTGGGAAGTCGACCTTTTTAAAAACGCTAAATCGCATGAATGATTTAATTGACAGTGTAAAAATTGAGGGTGAAGTTTTGCTTGACGGCGAGAATATATATCATCCTAATGTTGATACAGTCATGTTAAGAAAGCGGGTTGGTATGGTTTTTCAGCGGCCAAATCCCTTTCCCATGTCTATTTATGATAATATTGCCTATGGACCGCGCATTCATGGGCAGACAAAAAAGGCTGTGCTTGATGAAATTATTGAAAAAAGTCTTACCGGCTCGGCCCTGTGGGATGAAGTGAAAGACAGGCTGCATTCATCGGCGATGGGACTGTCAGGTGGTCAGCAGCAGCGGCTGTGTATCGCCAGGCTGCTTGCCGTTGAACCGGAAGTGCTGCTGATGGATGAACCCTGTTCCGCCCTTGACCCGATATCCACCATGAAAATTGAGGAGCTGGTAACAGAGCTTAAAGCCAGCTATACGATTGTTATGGTTACTCACAATATGCAGCAGGCAGCGCGGGTCTCGGACTATACCGGTTTTTTCCTGAGTGGCGATCTGGTGGAACATGATAAGACAGATACAATTTTTACCCGTCCGCAAGATAAACGGACTGAAGACTATATTACCGGGCGCTTCGGATAAAGGAGGAGCAGAAAATGACAGTTAGGCATAACTATGATCAGGAATTAGAACAGCTGCGGCAGAGTCTGTTGGACATGGGAACTGCCGTAGGCAGTGCCATTGATGATGCTGTAGTTTCACTGGCCAGACGGGACGTAGAATTGGCCCGTAAGGTTATGGAGCTTGATGATGAGATTGACCAAATGGAAGTCGACATTGAGGATAAATGCATGGTTTTAATCGCCAGACAGCAGCCAATGGCCCGCGATCTCCGGATTATTGGCACAGGCCTTAAGATAACTACCGATTTAGAGCGAATGGGAGACCATGCTTATGATATTGCCAAAATCACGTTGGGTCTGGCTAATCAGCCGCTGATTAAGCCCCTTGTCGATATCCCCCGCATGGCACAAATGGCGCAAAAAATGTTAAAAGACGCACTGGATGCCTATACGACCCTGGATATCCCGTTAGCTGAACAGGTATGCCTAAATGATGATGAGGTTGATGATCTTTACTATCAGGTGTTCCGGGAATTGCTGACATATATGATGGAAGACCCCAAAACTATCACGCAGGCTACGCAGCTTATCTTTGTTGCCCGTTACCTGGAGCGGATTGCCGACCATGCCACTAACATTGCAGAATGGACAATCTATTTGGTGACAGGGCAAAGGCGGCGAAAGAAATAACAATCGTAACATGAGAAACCTGCTCCACTGGAGCAGGTTTCTCTGTGGTTACTGGCGGTTTTCATAGGCCGGCAGTGTTATTGTGAACGTTGTTCCGACATCAACCAGACTTGCTGCCTCAATCCGGCCGCCTAACATTTCCACAATAAACTTGGCAATGGCCAGGCCAAGGCCGGTGCCGCCTGCGGTGCGGGCCCGGGCCCGGTCAACCCGGTAAAAACGGTCAAAGATCAGGGGGAGGTCTTTAGCCGGGATACCAATACCGGAATCTTTAACCTTAATTTTTATCTCATCCTCTTCCTGCCAGCAGGTTAATAATATCTTACCCCCGGCCGGAGTATACTTAATACTGTTTTCCAGTAGATTTACGATAACCTGCTTCAGCCAGTCCGGATGGGCGAGGGCGGTCAGCGGCTCTATAGTGCCTGTTATTATCAGGGTGTGATTTTTCTGCTGCCAGCGTGGTGTTAGATCTTGTTTAGCAGCTTCTAATACAGGACCTACCAGCACGGCCCCCAGCCGGACCTGTTCGCGGTATTCCTGGGCGCTGAGCCGGGCCAGCCTGAGCAGATCCTGTACCAGTCTGTGCATACGGTCCGCCTCATCGTAAATGATACGGATAAATTTTTCGTTAAGCTCCGGCTGAGTGAGGGCTCCATCCAGCAGCGTCTCGGCAAAACCCTTAATGGCAGTCAGGGGTGTGGCCAGTTCATGCGAGGCATTTGTTACAAAATCAGCCTGGCGATCATGCATCTCCTGCAGTGTTGTTATATCATGAAATACAGTCAGAACGCCGGTAATATCCTTTTCATTACCGGTAAAGGGGGCCAGAAATACCTGGAAAACACGTTTTTTTCCATGAATATTGGTTTTAAGGTCAATGCTTTTACTCTTTTTTTGCAGGATGGTTTCCTGTACCGCCTGGTCTAGCAGGCTGTTACCGATTACCTGAATATTGTGCTGGCCCAGCATCTGGCTGGTTATGCCAAAGATGGTAAGCGCCATATTATTAGCGGTGGTGACTTTGCCAAAGCGGTCAAGCAAAATGACGGCGTCACCCATATTCTGCAGGATAAGCTGCAGCTTACGGTGCTCGGCCAGGGCATCATTGACTTTGTCTTCCAGGCTGGAGGTTAAATTATTGATAGAATGGGCCAGAATTTCTAATTCATCCCCTGTTTTTACGAATACCCGCTTATTCAAATGCCCTGTGGCGATATCGTTGGCCGTATGAATAATGCTGTCAAGGGGGCGGGTATATTTATTGGCGAGGGCCAGGCTGAAGGCGATTGCCACAAGCGATGTCAGCAGGCTTGCTGCCAGCAGGGCTGATAAGATTTTTCTGTAACCGGCGTCTACATGATCAAGCGGCATTGCTACCCGGACTACACCGGTAATCTCATTCTGGAAAAAGATCGGTGTAGAAACATATAACAGTGATTTATCCTGGGTTGTGCTGGTACGAATGGTGTAGCCGTTATTACCGGCAAGTGCCGCAGCTATTTCCGGGCGGTTGCCGTGGTTTTCCATTTGGGACGGGATCTGCTGGGAGTCGGCAATCACTGCCCCTGTGCCATCAATGACCGTCACCCGCAAATCAATCCGGGAGCTAAGTTCTTTTATTTTTTCATCAATTTGGGCCGTTTGGATAGGCCCGGCCATATCCCGGTAGATGAGCTCCTCAATAATCTTGCCCTGGTTAAGCATTGCTGCATTGAGGCTGGCAATATTGTGCTGATAGAAAAACCAGAGGATATAGCTGCCAAGGGCTGTCAGTGTAAAGATAATAAGCGCTAAAAAGGATACAACCAACCGGTTGCGGAGGCTGCGGGCAAACATGTGATTATCCCTCCCCGGAACAGATTTTTTATGTAAGGGCTTTATTACTATTCAAATCATAGCTTAAATTATAGTTCGCTGCTACTTATATTTTCTTAACATTCCTTTAACATTCTCTTAACACAACAGACAGGCAAATGCTTTACAATAAAAACAAGTTGCGTACAAACTTTGAGGAGGTCAAATCAATAATGAAATTTTCCAGAAAAATGTTAGCAGGTGCCCTGGCAATGCTGCTGGGCGTTAGCTTAGTAGCCGGCTGTGGCGGTCAAAAAGAAGCTGCCAAGGAAGCGCCGAAAGCACAAGCTGAGCTAGCCGGTACTGTTACTGCATCTGGGTCAACCGCACTCTTGCCATTCTTGAAACCGGCCCAAGAAGAGTTCCAGAAGAAAAACGCTAAAGTTACTGTAAATATTGCCGGCGGCGGCTCTTTTACCGGTCAAAATCAGGTAGCGGCAGGCTCTGTTAATATCGGTAATTCCGACGTACCCCTGCAGGATACGCTGAAAGACAAGGGTCTGGTTGAAACGAAACTTGTAGGCATTCCGTTTGTCTTTATTGTAAACACTGATGTTGCTGTTGATAACCTGACCCAGCAGCAATATGTAGATATCTTCACAGGCAAGGTCACCAACTGGAAAGAAGTGGGCGGCAAGGATCAAAAAATTACCATTATCCATCGCGCCAAATCATCCGGTTCCCGGGGGGCCATTGCCGAGATCGTGCTTAAAGGTGCAGCTTTTACCGATAACGCCGTTATCCAGGATTCTAACGGTGCCGTTAGAGCTGCTATTGCCAGCACACCAGGCGCTATTGGTTATGTTGATGCCGCTTATGCTGATCAGTCTATTAAGACTCTCGCCTATAACGGTGTCAAATATAGCATTGATGAGGTAATAAGCGGTAAATATCCGGTATTTACCTACGGCCGCATGTATACTAAAGGTGAACCTACCGGTGCAGTGAAAGCCTTTATCGATTATGCAACAAGCAAAGAATTCCAGGAGGCATATGCCGAGAAAAACGGTTTTGTGCCTATCAATAAAATGAAACAGTAGCAGATTGATAAAAGCTCTGACCGGGAAAACGGTCAGAGCTTTTAAGTTTGTTTGCCCACGGGGTCAGCCACTAAAAAGCGTAAGTCTGTTTTGACTGCCGGCAGCGCCGGTTGCGGCCGGAGCATGCATTACCTCAGCCCTGATGAGCCTGGGACGTAGCCTCCTTATAGAATTCAGGAACAGTCGTAATGAGTAATAGTTTTCCCCTGCTTTTGCTAATATTAATCTAAACAGCCCTATTGAGCCGGATCGGTAATTTTAACATAAATTTAACATGAGATTAACAAAAACCGCTGCCCCGATACCTTATAATTAAAAAAGACTACTTTTTTAGACAGGATGTGACTGTATGTCCTCAACCACCGCTGCTGAGCGGGAGCACCGGCTCAAACTGGCGTATGACAGGTATGTGCGGTATTTGTTTATTGCAAGTGCATCATTAATGACAATCATAATTTTAGCTATCATTGTATTTGTTGGGCAGCAGGGCTTGATGACCTTCAAAGAAGTGAGCCCTCTCGAATTTTTCTTTTCGCCCAAATGGGATCCCACAGAAGACCATTACGGCGCCTTGAGCTTTATTATGGGTTCACTGTATGTTACCGTATTAGCTGTATTGTTTGGAGCACCGCTAGGGCTGGCGGGGGCGATATTTATGGCTAAGATTGCACCGGATTGGCTGCGGGAGATCATGAGGCCAGCCACCGATCTGTATGTTGCTATTCCGTCGGTCGTTTATGGCTATGTAGGATTGACCGTATTGGTGCCTTTTATCCGCGAATTTTTCCATGTGAGCACAGGGTTTGGATTGCTTTCTGCTTCCATAATCCTTGCCATTATGATTTTGCCGACAATTATCAGTATCTCCGAGGACGCTATCCGCTCTGTGCCGAAACCGTTGGAAGAGGCATCGCTGGCGCTTGGGGCCACTCGCTGGCAGACGATTTCTAAGGTTCTGCTGCCGTCTGCCCTGCCGGGCATTCTGACTGCAATTATTCTGGCAATGGCCAGAGCCATCGGCGAAACGATGGCTGTGCAAATGGTTATTGGCAATACGCCGCAGATGGTCAAGTCCTTGTTTATGCCAACCTCAACCCTTCCTAGTGAGATTGTCGTGGAGATGGGTAATACACCATTTGGGTCAGCCTGGGGCAACTCGTTGTTTCTGATGGCGCTGGTACTGTTGTTGTTATCACTGGTTATGATTCTGATTATCAGGCAGATTGCGGCAAGGAGGATGGCTTAATGCAGGCGCGGAATAAGGATAAAATAGCCACCGCGGTTATGTGGCTGGCCGGAATGATTATTTTGGCAATCCTGATAGTATTTTTGGGCTATATGCTGTACAAAGGGCTGCCTATTTTAAGCTGGAATTTCATTACCGGTATGTCAAGCGATATTAACGCCGGCGGCGGTGTCGGCGCCCAGTTCTTTAACTCTTTCTATATCCTGGGGTTGTCAATGCTTTTTTCTATTCCCGTGGCTGTGGGAGCAGGGATTTATTTAGCCGAGTATGCCGGTAATGACCGCTTGACAGACATGATCCGTTTAAGCACTGAGAGCCTGGCCACTGTGCCGTCCATTGTACTGGGGCTATTTGGTATGATCATTTTTGTCAATATGTTTGGCATGGGTTTTAGCATCATCGGCGGGGCCCTTACCTTGCTACTGCTGAACTTGCCCGTGCTGGTGCGGGTTACTGAGGAATCGGTCCGTACAGTGCCTGCATATTACCGGGAGGCCAGTCTGGCGCTGGGAGCCACAAAATGGCAGACCATCTGGCGGGTTGTACTGCCCAACGCGATGCCCGGTATCATTACAGGCATTACCCTGACCGCCGGCCGGGCTTTGGGCGAAACTGCGATTTTGATATTTACTGCCGGCACTACCGTATCTAGGACAGTACCGGATTTTAATGTAATGGCTGCCGGCGAAACCCTGGCTGTTCATATGTGGTATGTAATGGCCGTTGGCCTTGTGCCTGACCGGGTAGCGGTTGCTGACGGCACCGGTGCACTGTTGCTCATTACCATTCTGATATTTAATCTGATGTTTACCTTACCTAGCAAATATATACAGCGTAAGATGACTGGCGGCGGCCATTAGAGGCCATAGAAAAAGTCCTGAGAGTTAAATCTCAGGACTTCTTTTTTGTGAAGACGCATCATCGACAATTTTAATTTTCTTTTGTTTTAAGGCTGTTTTTTTTACTTTGTTCCAGACTTTGTGCCAGTTATTGAGAGCTGCGGCTGATCTGGCTAACTGCCAGCCGGTAATGAGACCGGCTTCACGATGGGTCAGCCGGCTGGCTGAGGCCTTAACAAGCTCATGCAAGAGTGGCGGTGTATAGGCAACATCCTGCACAGTGCCTAACAAATCCTGAAGTTTTTCCAGGCGTTTGCTGAGCAAGCGGGTATTATCAGGCAAAACCGGAGATAAGGAATCCAGAGTATACCGCAGGCGTTTGCCAGCCGTCCGGAGCTTTTGAACGGCATTCCGATCGGTAAGGTCAAGTTCATCTCCGAGGGCCAGAAACTGCTGTAACCAGTGAGTTAAGCGAGGTAGTGAAAATTCTTTAAAAATTGGTATGGCAACTTCTGTATTTTCCTCTGCCCAGGTTTCGATAAAAGCCCATAACCCGAGAAGCACAGGCGTCATTTGGCCGCCAAGGACAGCCAGCTGGAGGCTGTCTCGTACCTCATCGCGTTTAGCATCAATCAATGCTGCCAAACTTGATTTGCTCGCAGTTTGCGGGAGTATTTCCGCCATGTAATCAGCCATTTCATACCAGGCAGTACTAAATACATCCAGATCGCGCCCATCCCCCAGCCTATGGCTCCAGACATTCAGTTTATCCTGCCAAAACATATATTCCTCTGTAAGTAGCAGTGGTTTGGCGAAATGGAGTAATGCGCGCAGCTTGCGCAGCGCAATCCGAAAGTCATGCAGGGTTTCCGGATTGCCGGGACAGGTGATGTAGTTTTGCTGAGCGGCGATTACCTGATGAATCGTAAACACAATAATTTGGCTAAGGACCTTATTCGCTGGCAGGGCAGCACTTTTTTTTCTCAGAGGCGAGGGCTGAGGGGTATCATGACCCAGCTCAGCCAAACCGGCCAATAGGGTTGCTCTATATAACTTGCTCTTTTGTTCCGGCAGTAGTGCAAACTCCTTGGCCAACGCAGCCCCCAGCCAAACTAAATCCCGGGTATGGCCTGCTTTTAATTCAAGCTCAAGCTCTAAAATCTTTTGCTGCTTAGCGCCAGCGGAAATCTCACCATTGTCAAGTGCCAGCTCGATGCTGCTGCCGCCTGGCGTAATAATATTCAACAAATGACGTTCAAAGTTGGTGCTGAATAGGGGTTCTAGCCGGCCGGTCCCGGCTGCTTCTGTCAGGCGCCCGCCAATATCTGTCGTCAGGAACGGTTCAATACTGGGGAGTGGCTTGTCGGTCGGGATATTATACTCTTGGCGCTGGTGAAGGCCGCCATCACTGGTGCCGTCCGCCTTGACGGTTGCGGTCCACTGCCCGTCAGCCAGGCGCAGCCGGTAAGACAGGCGTGATCTTAGTAAATGCTGATCAGAAGTGTCATAATAGGTGGTCTCAATTCGTTGGACAGTAGCTGGCTGTGCAGACAGTTCTGCCAACAAAGGGGATGTTAACAAACGCTCCATGCAGGCAGGATCAGCCAGGCGCAGCTTAAGTTCCGTTTCCGTGTTTGACACAGGCAAAAACACCTCCTTAATGTATGTAATGTCCAAATAAGATAATTTTATAGGTATTCGCTTTAAGTGGGTTAATGACCTTGTTTGGCAGAGGTTTTTTAGCGGTTTTTAATAGAGAAAAGTGACTCAAGAGAACCGTCCCCTTGAGTCAAGAGTCACCCTTAAATCAGAAAAAGTGACTTGGAGAACTGTCTCCCAAAGTCACTTTGAATTAAGCCACAATGTATTTAGTTATAGAACGGTCAATGCCGGCCAGGGTGCAAAAGCGTTCAAACAAGCCGGCTGTTGTGCGTTGGGCAAGGGGGAAGAGATGGGCCGTTACGGTATGATAGCGGGTATAGTTCTCTTCAGACAGCCATTCAAGATAATCGGCAGCGGTCAGGGCATTGCTGGTTAAGAGGCTATAGGGGTCTTTGCTGTCCAAATATAAGCCCTGGTTTTCTACTGCAAAGGCGGTATGATTTATTTTAACCCAGCTTTCATATTCTTTATGGCCGGAAAAGAGTTTGGCCCGGGCGTGATGGGGAACACACAAGTCTTGCAGCAAGTGGGCGGCAGCCCCCAGCAAAAATGCGGCTTTAGCCAAATCATGCTGTCTGGCGCTGCTCAAGGCAGCTTTAAAATAAACCGCGAAGCTGTCGAGGGCTGTGGCGAATTGCCATAATCCCTTGCCTGTCAGTGGCTCATAGTAATGGCTTACATTTTTCCAGCCTTTATCAGCCCATTGGACACCGGCATTGAGTTCTGCAAGGAACTTTTCCAGGAAACCGGAATATTGCTTAAAGCCGTCGTTATATAAAATGGTAATCGCTTGTTTATTGAGAAATTCGTGGGTTATACTGGGGCGGTCAAATAAGCTCTGAAAGGGGCTGGCAGCAGCCAACAGCAGGTTGGTTCCTGCCAGGTTTGCCTGTAGCACTGGTAATGACACTGATTTCATAGTCATCTCCTCCCATTTCAAGTCAGGCAAGACCGCCGGTTGGTTAGCGTGAAACAGCCGCTCCTGTGGGCGACAGGGCTTGCCAGACTGTGGTTGCAATCGTTTGCGCAGCGGTCGGACGGCCAAGCATGGCGGCCATTTCCCGCATATAGTTCAATCGCTCCGGTGTAGTCATCAATTCATAGACCGTGCTTGCCAGTGTGTGTGTCTGTTCAATCCACAAGGCGGCACCTTTCCTGGCCAGGTAGGCAGCATTTTCCTCTTCCTGACCGGGTATAGCCTGATAGAGGAGCATCGGCAGCTGCACGGAGAGAGCCTCGCTGATGGTGAGCGCGCCTGGTTTGGTGATAAGCAAATCAGCGGCAGCCATTAACTCCGGAATATGCCGGGTATAGCCAAGGACTTTGACCGGATGGCCAAGCGTCTGGGCTTTAGCTGTGAGACTCCGCCGCAGTGTGGCGTTGCGGCCGGCCACAACAATTACGTTGAGAGGCAGTGGCAACGCATCAATGGCATGAACCGCATGTTCAAGATCTCCCATTCCCAGGCCGCCACCCATCATCAAAAGCACCGGATCATTGTTGGCAAACCCGAGTTCACTGCGAATGGCTGCCTGTTCAAAGGGATCAGGCAGGCGGCCGAATTTTGGACCCACCGGGATGCCTGTGGCGTAAATGCGGCTATGGGAAATGCCCTGCTGTGCCAACTGCTGCTTGAGTTCGGGGGTGGCAACAAAATATAAGTCAGTTTCTCGATAACACCAGAGACGGTGAATGGCAAAATCAGTAATAATACCAATCAGCGGTATATTAATCCGCCGGGTACGTTTTAAATAGGCAGCTGCACCACAAGGAAACGGGTGAGTACAGATAATCACGTCAGGACGATGAGTATTAATGAGGGTCAGCATACTGCGCTTCATTGCTCTGGCCAGCAGGCTTTGCACCTTACTGCCCGGCAGCGGCATTTGCGATAACCTATACAATAGGTCATACATATCAGGGAAGATATCAATCATTTTGAGATAAGCATCTTTTACCAGCGTATTCAGATAAGAATTCTGGCCAGCCATGAAATCAATCAACTGTGAGGCAGCCGGCTGCTGGCTTTCCAGGGCTGTCTGAATAGCCTGGGCGGCTTGTGTATGGCCGGAGCCCATCGATGCTGAGACTAATAAAATTTTTGCCGACATAGTGGTTCACCTCGTTACTAATCTCATTTTTATTCTAACAGATTTTACGGGCGAGACTGTTAACGTCAGGTTAAGCGGGCGTTAATTCTGCTATGTAAAAAAAAACGCCCGCGTTCATTGCTTACGAATACTGCAAACAAGAGCGGCGCGTTGTCTGTTAATCTGGGTGAGGACTGGTCTGCATAGCGGCGCTGCGGCGATCGCAGACCAGACAGGAGCCGGTCTGCTGCTTCGCAAGTTTTTTGAGTTCAGCCGCTACTTCCGCAATCTCCAGATAGTTGGTAAACCGATGTTGCCGGTTGTTTACAACGGCAATGGAGATGGTCATGATGGGAAAGTGTTCTGGCTGCCCCCGGCGGTTTTTAACCTCTAAATAACCTTTGCTTAAATCATCGGCATAGTACTGACCTCTGATCTCCTGGTCGAATAGCTCAATAATGCTGGCGGCAAGAGTGTGAACCGTTTCGGGTTTAGTAATTATAATAAAATCATCACCGCCAATATGACCGAGAAAGTCATCGGCAGATCCGGATTTGCCGGTACTGCGGCTTAACACCTGCGCGGTTAAGAGCAGTACTTTATCGCCGCGCTCAAAACCATATTTATCATTGTACGCCTTAAAATTGTCAAGGTCAAGATACATAACTGCAAAGGGCTCTCCGGTCTCGACAAGTTCCTTCAGACGGTCTTCAATCACCCAATTTCCCGGCAAGCCGGTGAGGGGATTAGAGTTATGGGCACGGCGGATTTGGAGGTTAGTGATTTTATTTAGCAGGGACATAATTGATACCACCCCTAAAAAAGCCCCGTCCCTGACGACGATAATAAAATCATAGAGATGTGAATCCTCCCTATTCATCGCCAATTGGGAAACTGCCTCCAGCGGCAGTTCGGCGTCGACGATAAGCGGCTGTTTATCCATAACCCGCTCGACCGGACGGCGGTAATAAAGCGATATGCCGTAATTGGTTCCTAACTGATAATACAGTTTGTCTTTCATCAACAACCCAACCGGCCGCTGACCGTCAACGATGACAATACCGCTGGTTTGTTCCTGTGTAAATATTTCTTCAACAGCACTGACAACCGTGGCCGGCTGGATAGTAGGGATTTGTTCGACAATCTCGCCTATATTAACCCCAAGCCCCCGGCGGGAGCGGGATTTAGTCTGCACATCCTGGAAGTTGTACTCGGCAATCATTTCAAGCACCTCCGGCGATACTTCAGGTGGCGGAAAGGCAGGCCGTGCCAGCAGGAAACCCTGACCATAGTGAACTCCCTTGCTGATCAGCACAGCCAGCTCATCGGCTGTCTCAATCCCTTCGGCGATAATCTTGCTGTGAATAACGGCAGCCAGCCTGTTCATGGCATCTAACATGGCCTGTTTTAACGGATCCTTATCGACATCATGGACGATCGAGCGGTCCAGTTTTATATAATTGGGCCTGAGTTCGGCAATGGACTGCAGGCTGGAATAGCCGGCGCCGGCGTCATCGATTGCTATGCTGTAGCCTTGGGCCCGGTAATGGTTGAGTGATTTACTGAAGCTGTCAAAGTCGGTAATGGCCGTACGTTCCGTAATTTCAAACGTAACCTGGGCAGGATTGAGTCCTTGCCTGAGGACAAAGGTTTTAGTCAGCCCGCCGCGGAAATCAGGGTCTTTGACAACCTCGGCATTCATATTGAGAAATAATTGCTGATCTTTGCCCAGGCCGGTTAAATGGCTGACGGCTGCTTCCCGGCAAATCTGCTCCAGCACCAGCAATTTGCCATTAGCAATGGCAACACGGAAAAGCTCGAGTGGATAGTGCAATGGGCTGCCTGCCGGTCCCCGGCTTAAGGCTTCAAAGCCCATAATCTCCCCTGTATTCAGATTAACGATAGGCTGATAGACAGGGGTGATTTTTTTATTTCTGAGGATGGTTGTCAGTTCCTCCTCAAGGTCTGCCGCTGTCCCCGCCGCCCTGGGCGGTTGGGAACCGCTAAGAAAAGACAGGCCGCCGGTGGGGAGTGCCAGTGTGTTGAACGTTGCAATACTATTATAAATGCCCTTTACTAACTGCGGCAGTTTTAGCGGCATAGAGTAATACCTCCTGGATTGAGCGAGTACCGTTTACCTCCATTATAATGCAGGAACCGGTAAAACTTTGTAATGATTGTGTTAACTTTTTGGAAATGTATGTAACCGGCTTTCATTTGCCATAATAACAGAGAATAAATGTTTAGTGAGGTGGCTTTACGATGAACAGGAAAAGTATTGTTTTTTTCACCATGATTGTGTTTTTGTGTCTGGCGCTTGCTGGCTGCAATAATCAGCCGCAGAAAAAACCGGAAACCTCGCCGATGCTGCCGAATGCGTCAACCCCCCAAACAGAAACCCCCCAGACTGAACCGGAGATTACCGTGTTTATGCATGAAACAGGGGAAAAGAAAACTATGAAAATGGAAGAGTATATTGCTGGCGTTGTGGCCGGGGAAATGAAAAATGATTGGCCGGTACAGGCGCTGGCCGCCCAGGCGATTATAGCCCGTACATTTACCGTTGAAGCTATTGACAGCAAAGGCGGGGTTCCTGAGCGTGGCACCCAGGCTTCAACTGATATTAAGGAGTTTCAGGCTTATAGTGCCAAAGATGTTAACGACAATGTAAAAAAAGCGGTGGAAATGACGCGGGGTATGGTGATTACCTACCAGGGAAAACCCATTAAAGGCTGGTTTCATGCATCGGCAGGCGGAATCACAGCCACTGCCAAGGAAGGGCTGAATTACCGGGATGCCGAACCGCCCTATATCCAGTCAGTACAGTCACCTGATGATCTGGCGCCGGCCGATGTCAAGCAGTGGAGCGTTGTTTTCCCGAAAGAAGCAGTGGTTGCGGCTATGAATAAGCTCGGTAAGCAGGTAAATGATATCAGCAGTATTCAGATTGCACAGAAAGGCCCATCCGGCAGGGCGACTATGCTCATGGTTAATAAAAATGTTGAGGTTTCAGGGCCTGAACTCAGGGTGGCATTAGACAGCACCAAATTAAAATCTATGCTGGTGAGTAAGATTGAAGTGAGTGAAGACAACGTAACCTTTGCCGGCAAGGGGTACGGTCATGGTGTCGGCATGTCGCAGTGGGGTGCTAACAGTATGGCTAAAGCCGGTAAAAAGCCGGAAGAGATTATCACTCATTATTTTAAAGATGTAAAAGTAGAAAAACGCTGGAATTAAAACAGGCACCTAGGTAGTCAAGTCTGCGGGAATGCCGGGAAGGAAGACAGTTATGGCCAGAGTTGCCCGCCGTGAGGGCGCTAATATTGCATTTTATAATATAGCTGTTATCCACCGGCGTTCTCCCGGGCTGGTTGCCTGGTGGTCTGCCGCTTTTCCCGGTTTTGGCTTTATTGCGTTGGGCAGCTACATGAAAGGCTATCTTTTGGTTATCTGGGAGTTTGTTATTAATATTAACGCAAACCTGAATCTAGCCATTATT
Source organism: Bacillota bacterium (assembly GCA_023388195.1). Lineage (GTDB taxonomy): Bacteria > Bacillota > Negativicutes > Sporomusales > Sporomusaceae > Sporomusa. The sequence goes on along the minus strand of JAEWGR010000130.1, from coordinate 31,161 downwards.
TATGCTTTTACCGGCAGGTTTGAAATGAGTGCGGCCGTGCTGGATACCCGCTGGCTGCTCTTATATTGCCCAATGTATATACTCGGTATCTGGTGCAGTTACCGTCTGACAATAGAACTTAATAAAGTGGCGCTTATCAGCCGTAACCAGCCACTTAGTATCAGGCCGCAAATTATCAACGGACTTGGCATTAACCTTTTGGACAAGCGGCTGCCTTACATGGCAATCGCCTGGTCGGTGCTGATGCCGGGACTGGGACATATCTATACAACCAGGCTTAGTACGGCCCTGGTGCTCATTGTCGCCTGGCTTGTAACCGTGTTTAAGTCCGGTTTTTTGCCGGCGGTTCATTTGACTGTACTCGGCCAGTTTCAGCAGGTTACGCTGGCCACTGACCCGGAATGGCTGTTGTTTCTCCCTTCTATATACTGCTTTGCAGTCTATGATGCGTATGAGCATTGTGTCGAATATAACAAGCTGTTTAATCGGGAACAGGCTCAATTTCTCCGACACGACTATCAGGACCCGGGCTTTATTATGCCCCTGTGAAAATTCTAGTTACATATGAAAGGCCGGATTATGTATATTCTTGCAACCTATAATCATTCCCTCTATCTGGAAGTAGCTCTGGCCCAACTGGCGGAAGCGGGCTTAAGCCAGGAGAACGTCGTAGCGGTGCCATTGAGCCGTCAGCAGGTCTCGGTGCAAATCTTTGATTCAGTCAGTGATACGGATGGCGCGAGCCTCTTGGGGGGAGCATTGGCGTTTGGCACGGCTACTATGGTATTGGCGACAATATATGGCTTTATATGGTATTGGGGGCCTATCGTGTGGGGGTTAATTGGCTTGTTTGCCGGGACGGGAGTTTGGCTGTCAGTAGCGGTTATTATTCAGAAAAAACGGCGGCAGAATATAACCCTGACCGGCACCGCCGGGGCAGAGAGCGGGGAGGTTGTGCTGCTGATCCGCTGTGCTGAGGCCCAGGCGCAAGCTGTAAAAGAAATTTTGCGCAGCAACAAAGCGCTGGCTGTTGGTATACTGGAACGCTAAAGGGGGGCTGGTAGTGGGCAAAAATAACAATAAGCGGTTCCAGTTTGGTAAGCTATCAGATATCCTGCCGGCTAATGCGCTGGATTCCCTGAAAAAACGCGTAGCTGCTTTAGAGAAACTGACCCAGGACAGCGCTGCCCTGGGCGAAGATATGTCCAGAATTGTTGCCGCCATCAGGGCGGTTCCGGCTCCGGATGATGATATGTTTGTGTTTACCCCTGCGCTTGCGCAAAATGTTAAGCTCCTGCAAACGGTGTTTCGTGACTGTGATGACGTCAAATTCCGTTTTTTTAAAACAGCCGGGCGGCAGGCCCTGTTAGTATCGTTAGATGGTATGACCGACACTACTACCCTGGAAGATAATATTCTCAGACCGCTTATGCGGGCAGCCGCAAAAAATATTGACCTGAAACGGTTCATTGAAGAAAAACTGACAGTGGCGGTTGCCGCCGTCGAACTTTCGGCTGATAATGCCGTGGAGGCAGTGATGAGCGGTCAGGCACTTGTTTTGATTGACGGGTTTGCAGAAATTCTGGCGGTAGGCGCTCCCCACCATGTCAAGCGCAGTATCGGGGTGCCCAATGTGGAAGAAAATATTCGCGGCCCTCAGGATTCGTTTAACGAGACGCTTGTTGACAATATTGTTCTTATTCGCCGCCGGGCCAAAGACCCTAATATAAAAATCCGTATTGTTGAAGTCGGTGAGCGCAGCAAAACCAGGGTAGCCATCGTCTACTCCGCAAATCTGGTTAAGCCTGGTCTTAGCGAAGAAGTGGAGCGCCGCATAAGAAATATTAATATCGACCATGTGGTTGTGTCCAAGGAAATCGAAGATTCCATAGTAGAGCATCCCTGGACCCCTTTTCCGCAACTGGATTCGACGGAAAGGCCGGAGAAGGTGTTGAATGCCATCTATGACGGCAGGGTTGGCATTATTGTGGACAATACACCGGCGGCCATTATGGTGCCGGCAACTTATGCCAGTATTATGCAGGCCGTCGAAGACTATACCATGCCGGCCTCAGTGGCCAGCCTCATTCGCTTTACCCGGCATATTGCCGCTTTTATAGCCATCTATACACCGGCGCTTTACATTGCCGTCGTGTCTTATCATCCCGGTATGCTGCCCACCGGTTTAGCCATTTCCATCGCCGAACTCAGGGCCCGTACCCCGTTTCCCTCCTTCCTGGAGGCGGTCATGATGGAAGCGCTGTTAGAACTGTTTCAGGAGGCGGTGGCGAGGCTGCCGAAGAAGATTGCCAGTGCGGCCAGTATGGTCGGGGCTTTTGTTATTGGCACGACTATCGTTCAGGCCGGCCTAGTCAACCCTCTGCTGGTGGTGGTCACCTCGGTGACTGCCATCGCGTCCTATGTAATGCCCTATTATTCATTTGGCCTGGCGTTGCGATCCCTGCGGCTGCCCATGCTGTGCCTGGCAGCTGCGTTGGGGTTATATGGGGTTATGTTAGGTATTCTGATTGTTACGGTACATTTGTTCTCCCTGCGTAATTTTGGCGAGTCTTATATTGGCGGCATACTGGATGTGGACCTGTTGTCTGACTGGAAAGACGGGCTGGTCCGGCTGCCACAGAAGTTTATGAAAACCAGGCCGACCGAATTCGGGGCCCAGGATCAACAACGGCAAGGAGATAATAAGGGTTATGGCCAATCTTGAAGCAAAAAATAAAATGTCGGTGGCTCAGTTTGGTGTGTTTATTACTGCCGTCATGTTCGGTACCCAGATTATCGGGCTGCCGGGTAAGGTGGTTCCCCTTGCCGAGCAGTTTGCCTGGGTCAGTGTAATTCTGAGCGGCGGAATATATTTTGCTGCCGTCTGGGGTATGATGAAGCTGAGCGAGCTCTACCCCGGTCAGGATTACACGGTTTATCTACCCCGGCTTTTGGGAAAATGGCCGGGACTGACAGTGATTGCGGCAGTGGTTGGCCTATTTACGCTCTTTACCTGGGTTATTTTTAACCAGTTAAGCCGGAGTCTGGCCTTTTTTATGTTTGACCGGACGCCTTATGACGTTCTGATTATGGGCATGCTGGGGGTTGTTGTTTATTGTGCCCTGCAGGATTTAGGGACAATTATCAGGATCACCGAATTCACCTTTTTTATCTCTACCTTCATGATGGGCAGCATCTGGATATTAGGCCTGTTTAATTTTCAGCCGGAGAATCTGCTGCCGTTCTGGACGGATAAGCCGCTGGGCATTGCCAAGGCCGCTTTCAGCACCTGGGGGGTTTTTGGCGGTTATGAAATTATTCTATTATTATTTCCTGTTATCAACAGGGTCAAAGGTAACCTGACGCTGGCGCTGCTATTGGCAATTGGTTTTGTAACGCTGATTAGTATTTCTATTGTTGTCTTAACAATAGGGGTTTTATCGGTAGAGGGGGTAAAAAATGAATCCTACCCGGTATTAGTGTTAGTAAGAAGTGTTGAATTGCCGGGAACTTTTATTGAACGTTTAGAAAACTATCTGCTGATTGCCTGGGTTCCCTCTGTTTTTAATACCATGTCCGTATTGGTGTATGTGATCAGTCAAACGCTGAGCAAGCTAAGCGGGTTCGCCGATCACCGGCCCTGGGTGCTGGCAGTTGCGCCGGTCATATTTGTAGGGGCGACCGTGCTGGACGGGATGGAATTAGTCAAATTGGCTGATAATGCGGCCAACTGGCTGGGGATCATATTATCACTGGGTATCATGCCCCTGATCTATTTATTTGCCAGGTGGAGCGAACGGAGGCGGACGTCTGGTGCGAGCTAGAGGACGGCTGACTGGCATTCTGTTGCTTCTGTTTATTGCCTTATCGGTCAGCGGCTGCTGGGATCGGCGCGAACTGCAGGACCGGAATTTCGTCCTGGCAGTCGCCATCGATGCCGCTGAAGCCGGGGCGAAGCCGGGCCAGAGTGAGGCTGCCAAAAGAAACGAAACCTTTGTTCAGCCCCATGGGGAAAAACGGTATAGGGTTAGTATGCAGGTTTTGCGCCTGCGGCCGGCAGGGGGCGGGGAGGGACAGCAGGGCGGCGAGCAGGCCGGGGGGCGGACCTATGTCCTGTCCAATACCGGTCAGTCCCTGTTTGAGATTGTTCGCGATATACTGGGCCAGAGCAGCAAACCTCTGTATTTTGAGCATATCCAGACGGTTGTTATCAGTGAAGCTGCTGTGCAGAAGGCAGGCTTAAAGCCCCTTGTTGACTTCTTCCTGCGGGATGCGGAGATGCGCTGGCGGATAAAAGTATTTATCACACCCGGTGAGGCCAGAAAAATCATTGAATATGTACCGCCCAACAAGGACGCAGGCGGCATCTATCTGGCCAATATTCTCCGCAATCATGTCAAAAACATCCATGTCGCCGGTGCCCGCACAGATTTAGGCAATATCAGTGTTATGCTTGATAATAATCGGGATCTGGTTATTCCTCGCATCGATATGACCGATAATATTGTCAAAAGCAGTGGCGTGGCCTTATTTAACAAAGATAAGTTTGCCGGTTATGCGGATGAACAGGCTGTGGCCGGCATAAAACTAATCAGAAATACGGAAAAGTCGGCGATTATTACCGTGCCGGGAGATGAGCCGGATGAAGTGGTAGCTTTTGAGCTCTTTACGCATGATTCCAGACTGGATGCCCATGTGGACGGTGATCAAATTTATTTTACCCTGGACATCAACATGCGGGGCAATCTGGGGGAATACCAGGCTCCGGGCCGAATTAAAGGTGCAGCTGATCCCGAATTTATCCGCAGGATTGAGGTTAAAACTGCGGCAGAAGTCAAGCGGCTTGTATTGTATGGCAAAGACAGCTGCCAGGCGCTAGGCAGTGACGTGCTGAACTTTTCGGCTAAACTAAAAGCTTATCATCCACAAACCTGGGCTAAGGTAAAAGACCACTGGGACGAATTATTCCCCTATATTCCGTTAGTGGTGTCTGTTAATGTGGTTATTAATCAGATCGGTGAACACCGATGAGAATCTCGTTATTTACAATTAGTGTGTGCCGGCAGCTGGTAGTCTGGATGTTGTTAACTGCCCTGTGTCTGCTGCTGGTGGGCTGTTGGGACCAGCGGGAACTGCAGGACCGTCATTTCGCCCTGGCTGTCGCCATTGATGCCATTCACGGCAATGAGAGTGCAGCCGGAAATTTTATTCAGCCCTATGGTGGCAAGCAGTTTCGCATGAGTGTGGAGTTACTTGATTTTGAGCCCAGCCAAACCGTCCGGGGCAGCCTATCGCCGATAAAAACCTATGTAATCACCAATGACGGCCGGTCATTGCTGGAGATGGAGCGGGATATGATCAGCCAATTGGGCAAACCCATATCGTGGGAGCATATTCAGGTTATTGTAATTAGTGAAGATGCGCTGGCCGCCGGTGGTCTTGATCAACTGCTTGACTGGTTTCTGCGGGACAATGAGATGCGTTGGCGAACACGGCTATATCTTACCCCGGGCGAGGCCGGCGCGGTTATTCGGTTCAAACCGCCCAGCGGTGAGCCGGCAGGCATATTTTTGGCCAATGCGGCCCGCAATTACTTTCGCAATCCTCATATTGTCGGCATTCAGGACGTTGGTTTTACAGCCGGGCGCCTTGACAAAAATCTGCCCCTGGTTTTGCCCAAAGTTGTACTGTCTGATAATATCATCAAACTGGGGGGCTCGGCAGTCATTGATAAGACCGGCAAGCTGGCAGCGTACCTTGATGAATATACGACAATGGCCGAGAAATTCATTGTCGGCCTGGAAAAAGGGGCTGTAATTACTACTCCGTGTTCCGACCATCCCGATTATATCTTTGTTTATGAGTTATTCCGCCATGATACCCGCCTGCGGGCCCAGGTGGACGGAGACAGTATCTACTATACCCTGGATATCACTATGTATGGCAATCTTGCCGAAATGCAGCGCTGCCCTGAGTCCCATGCTCATGCCAGTGATAACCCTGCCTATGTGCAAAAGCTGGAGCGCCAGTTTGCTCAGGAGGTTAAACAAATGGTAGAACATGGGATTAGGGTTCAGCAGGATATGGGGCTTGATGTTCTCTTTTTTGGCCGCAAGCTTAAAAATAGTAACCCGAAAAAGTGGGAAGAAGTTAAAGATCGCTGGGATAAAGAGATTTTTCCCAACATCCCGGTAATCGTCTCAGTTAATGTAAATATCAACGGGGTGGGTGAACATAAATAACTGGTATAGATGTTAACTGAAGAAGAAGCTGCAAAACCATAAAACAAGGGCAGCCGCGGCATAAAAGGCCGCCGTTTTTCGTGCAAAACGGGCTTCCCGTCCCCGGGCGTTATGCTGATTAAGAACTGTTCCCAGTCCCCAGGCAACAGCCGCTGTTGTAAAAAAAACGATAAGCAGCCATAACGTGGTCTGGTGCACAATCTGATACATGAGCTTTTGCCAGTAATAAGCCAGGTCGGTCATCAAAAAACCTCCGTAACACTTGGAATGTATCACTCTATTTTAATCTCTTGTACTAATAAGCTGTTTTGGGGCATATACATAACTTGAAATAGCATTGGCCGGGAGGGTGAGTTTTATGCCAGTAGATAATAAGACGCCAAAGTGGCGGCATCAGCTGACACTAGTTGATAGGGAAGATCTTAATGTTGACGGGGTCGTCAGCCTTGGCAGCTATGATGAAAAAGAAATTATTATGGAAACTGAACAGGGAATGCTGATCATTAAGGGGGAAAGTCTTAATATTAAGCAGCTTAATCTTGAACAAGGAAATATTATTATAGAAGGAATCGTAAGGGGCATGAATTATGAGGATGAACAACGGCAGCGCAAGGGTCTGCTGGAACGGTTCTTAAAATAATATGCGCAGCCGGCTCCTGTCGCTATGGCTGATTCTCCTGGTTGCGCTTACGGCTCAGGCTGTAGCTTACAGCCTGGCTGTAAGTCTGGCGGACTACAGCCGCAGGGCTGTATATGAAAAGTTTTCGTCAGGAGTGGCGGTTATAAAGGATGTGAGCGGTTTACCCTATGCCGACAAAATAAACCAGGCTGGCCGGGTGTACGGTATTAATCCCGAAATCATTGCTGCTGTTATTAAAGCGGAAAGCTCCTTTAATCCCCGGGCTTTGTCTAAGTCCGGGGCCTATGGCTTAATGCAGGTTATCCCCGGTACCTGGCGGCTGGTCAACAGCCAGGCGAAGATCTGTAATGGCCGCCATGAAGGGGAATGCGGCAGTACCTGTTTTTATGATCCTGATCTTAATATTGCTGTCGGCACCTATTATTTGTCGCAGTTAGCACAACGCTATGGTGTTCATGCTGAATTAGCCGTTGCGGCTTATAATGCCGGGCCCGGTGCTGTTGACAAATACGGCGCCATTCCACCCTATACCGAGACAACCCGGTATGTTGAGCAGGTAGTCGCGAATTGGTATGAGATAAGCGGCCGCTGGCCGCAAGGGGCGGTAGCGGCAAACAAATGGGACCAGGTCGCTTTCGTGTTACTGGGGGCAATTATGGCAACTGTTGCTGCGTTGGTTTTTGTGGGTAAACAATTATGCTGCCGTCATAAATCGCTGCACTGGCGGTAAGAGGTAGAGCGCGCTCATACAAAAGAGGTGAACAGGTGGATTTTTCAACACAATTGAATACCTTCTTGCTGATTGCCGCAACAGGAATCCTGCTTGGTATGCTTTTTGATACCTACCGGGTGTTGAGGGGATATTACCGTCCACCCTGGCTGATCACTTCCATTACGGATTTATTGTATTGGCTTGTGGCGGCAGGTATTGCTTTTCTGGCACTTATTATGGGAAATTGGGGTGAGTTGAGATTCTACGTGTTTATTGCCATGTTTGCCGGCGTAGCTGCCTATTACCGGCTGGCCAGCAGACATTTTATTAAGATGATTATCCTGCTTTTCAAGGTGGCCGGCCGGCTGTGGCAGACAGGGAAACGTATGCTGGTATTTACCTTTATTAAGCCTGTGCGGTTGATTGTGCGAGCATTGTTTTGGCCGGTCCGCTATACGGGCAGAAAGTGTTCAGACTGGTATAAGAAACGGCAGCCACCACCGCCGCCGCCAGAAGAAGCGCCACCTCCATAAATTTTCATATAATTTACCATAAATAAAAAGGAATTGCCGCTTAAAGAGCGAATACAGTTAACATCAAACGCAGTATGGTGATGTTATGGCGCAGAAACGTAAGAAAGCAACAAGGTTTAGCTGGTTTAGGCTATGTATATTGATTATGGCCGGATACTTTTGTTATGTAATTATTCTTCAGCAGACAGAGCTTTATAAAATCCGTCGCGAAATGGATGCGGTCAATACCCGTTTGGCTGAGGCTGAAGGGGTTAATAAAAATCTGACGGCTGAGAAGGAAAAGCTGAGTATGACCGAGTATATCGAAAAAATAGCCCGTGAGCAGCTAGGTTTGGTGAAACCCGGGGAAGTGCCCTATATTCCGGCCAGATAAAGCGCCATTCCTTGACACATTTTCATTATCAAGAGTATAATATGGATTGCGGGTTCCAAATACAAAAAGTACGAAAGATTTTAAGGAGGAAGTTTGATTAGTATGTCCATTGAAGTTGGCAGTGTTGTAGAAGGAGTTGTGACCGGCATAACAAACTTTGGCGCTTTTGTCGAGTTGCCGGGTGGGAAGGTAGGATTAATTCACATCTCTGAAGTTGCTGACGTATACGTCCGCGATGTCAAAGATTTTTTGAAGGAACAAGACAAGGTTAAAGTTAAGGTCTTATCTGTAGACGATCGCGGCAAAATTGGCCTTTCTATTAAGCAGCTGCAGCCTCCTGCGCCAAGAAAGCAGCATTCCAACGATTTCCGCCGCTCTAATAGAGTGAATAGCTTGACCTTTGAAGATAAGCTAAGCAAATTTTTAAAAGACAGTGATGAGCGCCTGACTGATCTGAAGCGCAACACCGATTCCAAACGTGGCGGTAATGGTGGCCGGGGTGGTGCCGGTGGCGGTGGTGGCGGCGGCAGTGCAGCGCGCCGGGCTGAATAAATAGAGTACTTGCATAGTTTTATTGGATTATCGACAAAAAATGGAATAATCTACCCGAAAAATAGAACTAAAACCACTCGGTCATGATTGACCGGGTGGTTTTTTGCCTGTTAGCATACTTTTTATGTCGGATTTTTTTATAGACGAGGTGACGTAAACAGACAAACATTTTCATGGTAATATCTGTAAAATTTGAGACACGGTGGAAGACACTTTTTACAGGGGTGAAAAATCATGCCAAAAGTATCTATTATTACCCTGCCTGAAGAAATGCTGCAGGCGCCGCCTGTCCGGCAACCGGCAGATTCTGTGTCTGAGGATAAGCCGGGGTTTCCCTGGCGGGAATTCTTTGACTGGATCAGGCTGAGTCTAAGAGCTCTGTTTCACCAGGACAACCTGCCGGTAAATATCCTGGCCCTCTTAGTGGGGAGAGTTTCGCTTATGGGGGAGATAGCCCCTTTCGGGCTGGCTCTATTTGCCGCTATTGCCGGGCTGGCCCGGGAGCGGTCCGCCGCCGCCGGTGTATGGGCGCTGGCCGGCGTGATCAGTGCGGGATTCTATCAGGAGGGAGTTATTTATTTATTGTCCATGCTGCTCTATTGGCGCTTGTCGGACAAGCTTTCACGCTACGAGAAAAAAATACAGGCAATTCCGTTGTTTATGTTTGGCTGTGTATTTTTGAGCGGGATGGCCCTTACTTCCCTGGGGGAAGCTTCACTGTACGGGGCCATGCTGGTTGTGTTTGACGCAACATTATGTATGATATTGGTTTTTATTTTTCAATATGGGGTACCGCTGTTCCTGAATAACAAAATTCATCAGGCCGGGGCGGAAAACCTGATTTGTGGAATGATTATGCTGGCCACCGCAGTAGCCGGATTGGGCAGCTTGACGATATATGATTTTAGCGTGCGTAATATTGCGGGCTCGCTTATCGCTATGACACTTGCGTTTAGTGGCGGTTCCGGCCTGGGGGCTTCTGTTGGCATTATAACCGGACTGGTTGTTGGTTTAAGTGACGGGGATGCGGCTTCCGCTATTGCCATGTATGCGCTGGCCGGCATGTTGGGAGGATTATTCCGGGAGATGGGCAAACCCGCCGTATTATTAGGTTTCATTTTAGGCAGTGCCATTGCCGTATTATATTTGGGTCAGCCTGGAGAACTGCTTTTGGCAATGGGGGAAGCAGCCGTGGCCGGGGCCGCCTTTATGCTTGTTCCTGCCGCCCGCATGAGCCAATGGCGCGAACCCTCTATAGACGAAGCCGGCAGTGCCGAGGCTGTACGGCAGACAATCAGCACAGCCGTGGATAAGCTGACTAATATTGCTGATATCTTTAAGGATTTATCCGGGGTGTTTGATTCTGACCGCATGAATGATAGTGCGGCCTACAGTGCAAAACTTAAAGACCGGCAGCTGTCGCACATGCTGTCGGCAGTCGGCGAAAAAATTTGCGGACCTTGTGAATGCAGGAGCAAATGCTGGGACGGTGATTTTTATCAAACCTACCAGGCTATGCTTGACATGCTGGCTTTGGCTGAAGCCGGAAAACTTAAAGAGGAAGCTGTTCCCGGCAGCATAAGAAATACATGCATAAACCGGCCGGAGTTGGTGTCGCTGATCAGTCAAGTGGCGGAAAGTAACAAGACACACTGGTACTGGCACAAAAAACTGACAGAATGCCGCCAGGTGGCTGTCGAACAGATGAAAGCCACTGGGGTCATCATTGGCAATCTGGCGCAGGAATTAAAAAAAGGTCCGCAAACAGATGCCGAGGTTGCCGGCATGCTGGCAGAGCGGGCGGCAGTATTAGGTTGCCCGCTAAGCAGAGTCCGGGTGACCGGCGAGCGGGGCAAGGTGACTGTGGAAGCGCACAAAGCGGTGTGTGATGGTACGCGGGAGTGTGTTAATACGGTGTTGCCGCTTACGGCCAACTTATTGCAGGAAAAAATGGCCCTACACGCTGAGTGCGGCAGTAAGATCCGGCATAAGGCCTGCAAATTGACCATGGAACTGGGGGAACGGTATTTTGTGGAAACCGGTATGGCAACAGTGGCCAAAGAAACCGGCGGCATTTCCGGTGATACCTGTATTGCGCAGCCTGTCAGCCGGGGCCGGACAGCACTGATCTTAAGTGATGGTATGGGGAGCGGGCAAGCCGCAGCCAGCGGGAGCGGAAATGCTGTGAAATTTCTACAGCAGCTGCTGGCAGCCGGTTTTGAAGTGGATACAGCCATTAAAACCGTAAATTCCATGCTGTTGATAAAAATGCCGGGGGATATGTTTGCTACAGTGGATATGGCCGTAGTTGATACATTTACCGGGGAAACGGAATTTCTGAAAGTGGGTTCTGCGCCCAGCTATATCAAACGGGTGCGGGAAGTGACGACAATTAATCCAGCCGCCCCGCCAATGGGCATATTGGAAAATATTGAGATTGAACCTGTCAGGCGGGTATTGGCTCCAGGTGATATTGTTGTTATGGTCAGTGACGGTATGATTGATGCGGCCCGCGGTTCAGATCGGGAAACCTGGGTGGCGAACTTCCTCCGCCGCACGGGGAGTGAACGGCCGCAGGATATTGCCGAGAGATTGTTGAAACAGGCGATTGATCTGTCCGGAGGTGTGGCTAAAGATGATATGGCCGTGCTGGTAGCCAGGGTGGCTGAGCGGCCGGAGCTTGTGCAGTAACGGCTGGAGCAACCTGAGTCAGACGAAACCATGACTCAGGTTGCTCCGTTTATTTTTTGTCGCCATAGGAAAGACTACCATAATGTCTAATTTATGGCAGGAAATTATTTCAGCAGGCGCGAATTGACAACTAAAACAGGCTGCGGCGGGGGAAGATATGCAAATCCTGTTAGAACAGATAATCGACATTACCATTCTGGCCGGGGAGATTATGCTTAAGAATGGGGCTGAAACCAGCCGGGTAGAGGAAACTATGTTTCATATTGCCCGGTCATTAGGAGCAAGTAAGGTGGAGAGCTTTGTCATTCCTACCGGTGTATTTGTTACTGTCACCGATAGGGCCGGCCGGACCAGTACGATCATGCGCCGGGTACATGACCGGACGATTAACCTGGACCGCATTGCCAAAGTAAATGAATTATCCTGGCGGCTGGCAGCGAGGCGGATCGATTATCAGCATGCCTATGCTCATCTTGAGCGCATTGCCAGAGAACGAACCGGCTTTTCCCTTGTTCCCTCCATGCTGGCATCCGGGATAGTGGGCGGGGCGGCGGCTATTCTCCTAAATGCCGGCGTAGCTGAGAGTCTGGCGGCTTTTATCACCGCGCTGACTGTCCGGTATATTGCTCATGTCATTTCCCGCCTGCATGGCGTCAAGTTTACTTTCGAATTTTTAGGTGGTATGACAGCGGCCCTGGTAGGGATGTTGTTTAACCATATGTGGCCCGAACTCCGGCCGGACAATGTGGTCGTAGGGGGAATCATGCCATTAGTGCCGGGAGTGGCGATAACGAATGCAATCAGGGATGTTATTGCCGGTGACCTGTTAAGCGGGTTGTCCCGTGGTCTTGATGCAGCCTTAACCGCTGTAGCAGTATCCATGGGGGTTGTAATCATTTTAGCCGTCAGCGCTTATTGATTGGGGTGAACTATGTTTATTGTTAAGGTCACTGCGGTTTTAGCGATGAGCATTGCGATCGGTGTCCTGTACCGTATTCCCCGCAAGCTTCTGGGTTATGCCAGCGTTACGGGGGTAGTAGGGTGGATGATTATGTATGGGGTGGTTTTGTATGGGGTAAACAGTATTATGGCCAATTTTCTTGGCAGTATGGCTGTTGGCTTGCTTGCTGAACTTTTGGCCAGACTTCTGAAAAAACCAGCAACAATTTTTATCGTTCCCGGCTTTATTCCTTTAGTCCCGGGGCGTGAAGCCTACACGGCCATGCGTTATATGGTAGAGGGACGGTATGATGAGGGGGTAGCCATGGGGATGCTGACACTTTTAACCGGGGGAGCGATTGCTTTCGGTATTTTTGTAAGTTCTACTTTGTATCGGTTGACACGCTCGGGTACAGACTATCAACTAGAGAGCCGGGGATAGAGGATGCTTGATAAAGTAAAGGCCTGGGTGAGCCGTCACCGGCTATTAGTACCAGGCAGCCGAATTTTGGCGGCTTGTTCCGGTGGGCCGGATTCGCTGGCTCTTGTACATATACTCAACCAATTGAAGGATACATATGGCTTCTGTCTGGCAGTAGCCCATATTAACCATATGTTTCGGCCGGAAGCCGCGCAGGAAGCAGAGTTTGTTGCCAATTTTTCTGCCGGCCTGGGGCTGCAATGCCATGTAACGTCAATCGATGTTCCCGCCTATCAGCAAGCCCAAAAACTGTCGGCAGAGGAAGCGGGGCGAATACTTCGGTACCAATATCTGCGTCAGGTGGCTGCTGACTGGGGTGGGGCACGGATTGCCACCGGTCATCACCGGGATGACCAGGCCGAAACGGTACTGATTAATTTGCTGCGCGGTGCCGGTATTGGCGGACTGAGGGGTATGCGTCCTCTTAACGGTGATATTGTCAGGCCGCTGCTGTCTGTAAGCCGCCGGGAAATTGAAGAATATTGCCTTAGGCATCATTTAGACCCCTGTCAGGACAGTTCGAATTTTACGACCGATTATTTGCGAAACCGGATTCGACTGAACCTGCTGCCGCGGCTGGAGGCCGATTATAATCCCTCTGTCCGTGAGGCCCTATGGCGTCTGGCGGTGCTGGCCGGGGATGAACATGATTATATTTGCCAGGAAGCTGGCAAACTATGGGGAGCGATAATTAGTCATGACCGGGACAAGGCCGTCATTGACAGCCGGGCTTTGGCCAGTTTGCATCCGGCCCTGCAGCGGGCGTGCATCAGGCAGGTTATTGAGAAAAAACGTGGTACCCTGACAGGAATAAGCTTTATTCATGTGGAAAATTTAATTAATATGGCATTATTAGGGGAAGTCGGGTCACTGATGACACTGCCGGGGGGGCTCATTGCCAGGAGGACTTACACAACACTGGAAATAGGGGGATCTTGTATTACCGGTGCGGAGCACGGTTTTGGAACAGTGCCGACAGAAATTGCTATACCCGGAATAACAAGATTAAATAGCCTGACAGTAACTGCCGAGATTGTTTCAGAGCCACCTGCCGGCGGGCCGGAAACTGCCGTTTTTGACCTTGATCAAATCTATTTGCCGGTTACCCTCCGGGGCCGCCTGCCCGGCGACCGGTTCCGGCCCAGCGGGCTTAAGGGCAGCAAAAAAATCAAAGATTTCTTTATTGATTGCAAAGTGCCTGAAGCGCAACGGGACGCTGTTCCCATTGTTTCTGACCAGCAGGAAATTATCTGGGTAGCCGGCTACCGCCAAAGTGAACATGGCCTTATCACTGGCAATACGAAAAAAATTTTGCAGCTTACTATTACTAAACAGGGGGAAATTTGAATATGAGTAATAATATGATGGATGACGTGGAGAAGATATTGTTTAGTGAGGAGGAGCTCGCTGCCCGGATTAGGGAAATGGGCGAAGCGATCACTGCTGATTATGCAGGCAAAGAGATATTGATGATCGGAATTCTGCGTGGTGCGGTTATCTTTATGGCAGACTTGGCCCGGGCAGTCAAGCAGACTGTGGCTATCGATTTTATGGCTGTTTCCAGTTATGGGGCCTCTACTTCTTCCAGCGGTGTTGTCAGGATTTTAAAGGATCTGGATGAAGACGTGGAAAATAAGCATGTGCTTATTGTTGAGGATATTATTGATTCGGGGCTGACATTAAACTATCTAATGGAAAATCTTTGGTCCCGTAAACCTGCCAGTATTAAGATTTGTACGCTGCTAAACAAACCTGAGCGGCGTAAAGTGGAGGTACCGATTGCCTACAATGGTTTTACAATTCCCGATTACTTTGTTATTGGTTATGGGCTCGATTATGCTGAAAAATATCGTAATCTTCCATTTATCGGGGTTCTGAAGCCAGAAGCCTATGCAGGATAAATTTTTTCCGTAATTGTCAATTATTACTTAGTATGCTATAATTATGCGATATGAATGGTAACATGTTTCTAACGCCGTTTTTGTGGTCCAGCGAGAGGAGGGCTACTTGTTGAACAAGTTTTTCCGGAATGTAAGTTTTTACCTGTTGATTATCATCATAGCCATTTCGATAATCGACTATTATTCGTCACGGACGACCCCTAAGCAGGAAATCAGTTATACCCAGTTCCTTAAGCAGGTAGAGGAGCAGAAGGTTGAGCGGGTGACTATTGTTGACAATACCATTCGCGGTAAGCTGAAAGACGGGCAGGAGTTTGCCACCATTGCCCCTAACGATCCCACGCTGATCAATCAGCTGCGGGATAAGGGTGTGGATATTAAGGCCGAACAGCCGCCTCAGCCCCCGTGGTGGACGACTATCTTTTCTTCTATTCTGCCAATGCTCCTGCTTATTGGTGTGTGGTTTTTCATTATGCAGCAGACCCAGGGCGGTGGTAACCGGGTAATGTCGTTTGGCAAGTCACGGGCTAAGCTGCATGGGGAAGAGAAAACCAAGGTTACCTTTGGGGATGTGGCCGGAGCTGATGAATCCAAACAGGAGTTGGAGGAAGTTGTCGAATTTTTGAAGCATCCCAAAAAGTTTAACGATTTAGGTGCACGTATCCCGAAGGGGGTACTGTTATTCGGGCCGCCGGGCACAGGCAAAACCTTATTGGCCCGGGCGGTAGCCGGTGAAGCCGGGGTTCCGTTCTTTAGTATCAGCGGCTCTGACTTTGTTGAAATGTTTGTTGGTGTCGGGGCATCAAGGGTACGGGATCTGTTTGAACAGGCCAAGAAAAGTGCGCCCTGCATTGTATTTATTGACGAAATTGACGCCGTCGGCCGTCAGCGTGGGGCGGGCCTTGGCGGTGGCCATGATGAGCGTGAACAGACATTAAATCAGCTGCTTGTGGAAATGGATGGCTTTGGTGTTAATGAGGGGATCATTATCATTGCTGCTACCAACCGTCCTGACATTCTCGATCCGGCGCTGCTGCGTCCCGGCCGGTTTGACCGCCAGATTGTGGTTGATCGCCCTGACGTAAAAGGCCGGTTGGAGATATTGAAGGTGCACACCCGAGGCAAACCTGTTGCTAAGGAAGTAGATCTTGATGTGCTGGCGCGCCGGGCCCCTGGGTTTACCGGTGCCGATTTGAGCAATCTGGTCAATGAAGCAGCCCTGTTGGCTGCCCGGCGGAACAAACGCCGTATTGAAATGCCGGAGCTCGAAGAAGCTGTTGAGCGGGTAGTCGCAGGTCCTGAACGCAAATCTAAGGTTATCAGCGACAAAGAGAAAAAGCTTACAGCCTATCATGAAGCTGGCCATGCGCTTGTCGGCATGATGCTTACCCATACCGATCCGGTGCATAAAGTATCAATTATACCCCGTGGCCGGGCTGGCGGTTATACCCTGATGCTGCCGAAGGAAGACCGGTACTATGCTACCAGGACTGAACTGTTAGAGCAGCTTAATACCCTTCTCGGCGGCCGGGTTGCAGAGGCTGTTGTGCTGGGTGAGATCAGCACCGGTGCGCAAAATGACCTTGAGCGGGCTACCGATCTGGCGCGCAAGATGATAACAGAATATGGTATGAGTGAAGTGTTGGGGCCGATTACCTTTGGCCGCCGCCAGGAGCAGCAGGTTTTCCTGGGCCGGGATATTTCCCGGGACCGCAACTACAGTGAAGAGGTAGCCTACTCAATTGACAAGGAAGTCCGGCGGATGATTGAAGCCGCTTACGCTAAAACCGAGGAAATGCTGAAGGACAATATTGAGAAGCTGCATCTTGTGGCCAACGCGCTTTTAGAGCGGGAAACTCTGGAAGGCGAGGAACTGGCGCAACTGTTGAACCAGGGTAAAATAAATGAAAAAGATAATAATAGCGATGATAATCAGCCACCAATTGAAGTGGCGCCTGTCAATACCCAGAACGGGCCTGATGATGGCACAGGGCCTAAGGTTGTTTATAGTTTTGGGTTACCGGATTCACGCTATTAATGGTGTATAAAAACGGCAGGAAGCTATCCTGCCGTTTTTTCACATGGTCAGGAAGTATATCAGTTTCTGATCATAAGCAAGAACACCTATACCCCAAGGGCACAGGCGGCTTCTGCCCGCGTCCTAAAGGACTTGGAACAGGGGAGCAGCTTTTCTTATTGCCTGCAGGTGGTTTTTAGTTGAAAGAACGGCTTCGGTGGGCTAATATGGAAGATAGTATTAGGACAGGAGGGTTAGTTTGAAAAAGCTGCTGTTGTTGTTAAGTATGATGCTGCTTTTGTCAACTGGTATACTGCACGCAGCTCCGGCCTCAGCCCCGGCAGTTACCTATGAGAAGGGGGTAGTGGTCTTTGTCGGTCCCCTTGATCAGGCTATGCAGAAACAGTATCAGATGGCAAAAGGCGAGCTTGTCAGTATCCGGCTGACAAGTGGTCCGGAAACCGGTAAGGTTGTGGATACGTTTAATTTTGTCTCGGCCCATTCGGCCTATGAGATAAAAGTTAACCCCGGGGATAAGGTTATTGTTGCCGTCACTCATGACTTAGGGAAAACCAGCTATTTTGTCAGTGATTTTGACCGTTTTGACTATGTGTATGTTTTAGGGGGCTTGTTTATCCTGGCCCTGGTGGTATTTGGCGGCTTTATCGGTGCTAAGTCTGTATTTGTTATTGCTTTTTCGGTGCTGCTGATTTTTAAATTTTTTATCGGCCAGGTACTCGCTCATGAATATAGCCTGACATTGTTAACGCTGGTTGTGGCGGCTGTGATTGCTATGGCTACACAACTGGTCATCAGCGGCTTCTCCAAAAAGACACTGGCCGCAGTATTAGGCACCATTGGCGGGGTGGCGATAGCCGGTCTGCTTTCCATGCTGGCGATAAAACTTATGCATCTGACCGGACTTGATTCGGAGGAAGCCCTGTTGCTTAAAGCATCAACCTTGTCAAATATTGATTTCCAGGGGGTATTATTCGCCGGCATGGTCTTTGGGGCGCTGGGCGCTGTTATGGATGTTACAATTTCCATTGCCTCCGCTGTGTATGAGGTCAAGAGCGTACATCCGGCGATCAGTTTTAAAGAACTGGTACAGGCTGGTATGAATGTGGGGCGGGATATTATGGGGACAATGTCCAATACACTGATTCTTGCCTATGCCGGCAGTGCGTTGCCATTGATGCTGCTGATCGCCTCACAGCAAAATGCGCCCATGCTGAAAATCCTTAATCTAAACCTGATTGTGACTGAGTTTGCGAGGGCGCTGACCGGCAGTATCGGCCTGATTTGTGCCATACCACTGACAGCTATGATTGCCGCTATGCTGCTCAACCGGGAATAGCAAACAAGCCGGAGCTGATAAGCTACTACTCCGGAGTTGAATAGGGGGATGCAATATGAGTTGGATAAAACCGCACCGGGCCACCGGTATTGGAAGTTTACCCTATCTGGATGAAGAAACCGCGCTAACGGTAATTGCCAAAACTATGCCGTACTGGCCGCATTGGCCCCAATTGCCTGCCAAGATGCCTGAGCAGGGTTTTGTTGTGCAGTATGTGCAGCCGCTGATTAAGCTGGGGGTACTGTCACTTAGCCCGCTTAAAGATCCGGTCTTTGACCGGCTTGCACCTGGCTGGGCGGATAAAACAGCTGAGTTTTTTGAACAGTATATGGAGTTTTTGGATGGGAATGACAGGGCGGCAGACAGTTTTGCCCTAACCGGGGAAGCATTTGCCGGTCTCGCTGCTTTCTGCGGTCATTTTGCCCGCTATTTCCCCCATGCGGAAGGGGTAAAGGGGCATATCAGCGGGCCGCTGACAGTTGGGCTGCAGATCAAAGATGAACGAGGGCGGGCTTGTTTTTACGATGAGTCGCTGCGTGACATATTAGTAAAATGCCTTGCTGTGCAAGCAATACTTGAGGCCAGGCGCCTTAAGGCACTCGGCTGCCCTGCCCTGGTATTTATTGATGACCCCGGTTTGTTTCTAATTGACACATCAACCCATATAACTCTCACTAAGGCAGACGCGGCGGCGGCCCTTACTGTGTTAATAAACGTCCTGCACCAGGAGGGTGTGCGGGTAGGGATTCATACCTGCGCCGAGATCGACTGGTCAATTCTTTTCGCGTTGCCCCTGGATGTGATAAGCTTTGATGCGTACCATTACTTTACGGGGATGGCGCTGCAGGCCAACGGACTGGCCGGATATCTGCAGCAAGGCGGCAAACTGGCCTGGGGGTTAATACCCACTTCCGAGGAGGCCTGGCAGGAAACACCGGCAACCATCCTTGACCGGTTTGACGGGCAGGTGGCAGAGTTAGTTAAACGGGGTGTTGACCCTGTTGTCCTGCAGAAAAATATTATTTGGACGCCCAGCTGCGGTACCGGGGCATTACCAACTGACCTGGCCGGACATATCTATGATGTAACGGCAGGTGTTGCTGCCCGGCTGACCGTGTAACACGGGCTTATACAAATAAAAAGCGGGAGTGCTGCAGGCACTCGCATGACCGGGAGGCTGGAGGAGAGCAGCCTTGGCAGTGCGAACCTGTATGCATTCTCGCTTTTACGGTTTATTGATGGTGTTCCGGGTTATGTTTATTCCGGCCGGTTTCCTGTTTTAGTGCCTTAAGGTCAATGCCGAGTTCAGCGGCAACATCATGCCAGGTGTTATTGACCTTTTTCATAGACATCACTTGTTCGATAGCCTGATTGCTTTGTTTGGCAAGCAAGGCGGCCATCGCGATATCGCGGTGGTGATAACCTTGGCTGAACAGGTTTTGCATATCTGCTTGCGGCAAACTATATTTGAGTGCGATGCGCTTGGCGGCTAATTCCTGACGGACGGCCCGGGCTTTCGCTTGATCGATTCCTAGTGTACCGGCAATATCTTTCCAGCTATTTGTTTCTGTTTTAAGCGCCAGCACCGACTCGAAAGACTGGCCGCTGGCTTTGGCATAGAAAGCAGCGTGGTATAGATCTTTACCGGTTTTACCTTCTTTTTGATATTTGCCGATAAGAGACTCATCCAGACCAAATTCGGTTGACAGACGCTTAGCAGTCTGTGCGGGATCAGGCTTGCGGCATTTTTGATGGTGGGCCGGCCGGTCTTTGGCTGTTGCTTCAGCCTGGACGATCAGGGGAATGGCAATGCCGCCAAGAATAAAAGCACCGACAACAAAAGCGGCAATTGCTTTACGTGACACGTTGGAAAACATGTAAATCCCTCCGCTATTTATTTTCTATTTCATCAGCTGGTAGGCTGTTAGCTATAGGATAACGGAGAGATATGACAAAGTTATGACAAAATGAACCCGAACTGGATTTTTATGGAGATTTTTTAACTGGCCGGTAAGGTAATGGTAAAAGTGGTGATTTTGCCCGGGATACTGGCAGCACTGACAGTACCGCCCATTGCAGTAACCAGTTTTTTGGTAATAGCCAGGCCTAAGCCTGTGCCGCCATCGCCACGGGAGCGGGACTTATCAACCCGGTAGAATCGCTTCCAGATATAGGGCAAATGTTCTGCCGGAATCCCCGGACCCGTATTGCTCACGGCAATCAGTGTTTGCTGGTGATGGGTATGGGCCGTTATAATTATCTCGGAACCGGAATCGGCATGTCGTATGGCATTTGTCAATAGATTGGCCACTACCTGGCCAAGGCGGTCCGGGTCAGCAATAACCAGCGGGTTCGCTGCTGTTAAATTGGTTGTTAAGGTTAACGATTTCCCCTCCAGGAAGGGAGTTAGCTTGGCGGCATGGACGGTGATTAATTCGGCAAGCGGGACCTGATCGCGGACAATAGTCAGCTCGCCGGACTCAAGCTGGGATAAGTCCAGTAAATCGCCAACAAGCCGGCCTATACGCTTGGTTTCACCAACAATGCTTATAAGATAACGTTTTCGCTGCTCGGGTGTTTTTGCTAATCCGTCCAACATCGTTTCCGCTAAGGCCTGGATAGACGCAACCGGTGTTTTGAGTTCATGGGAGACATCTGACAGGAAGTCCCGGCGATTTTGCTCTGTCTGGGCCAGTTCTGACGCCATGCTGTTAAAGGTGCGACCAAGCTGACCTATCTCGTCAGACTGAACCGCATTGGTCCGGCTTTGATAGTCACCAGCGGCAAAGGCGGCAGCTGCATGGCTAATATCGGCAAGCGGGCGGGTTAGACTGCGGGCCATTAACAGACCGATTATGACTGCCGCCAGTATGCCCGCTCCCAGCGAATAGAGGAGCAGTTCTTCCAGTGCCAGGGCGGTCCGGGTAGCACCTTTAACCGGCGAGAAGAGAAAGAGTGCCGCCTGTTGACCTGAATCCTGCACAGGCAGCGGCAGGGCGGCGATTATGGCCGGTTCGCCGCGACGGCGTGGTTTTAGGACTTTTTGACTACCGGTGCCATCCTGCCAATCCGCCCTGTTCCAAAATTCCGCCAGGCTTTGGAGGTGGCGGCTTTGCCAGCGGGCCGGCGGCTGACCGGCAATGACCTGTCCGGTTTTATCCATTATCCAGATATCGCCGCCAGCCATATCGCTCATGGCATCAAGCAGGGCCGCAGAAGGTTTTTGCCCGTTCGCCAGCAGCGGTGTTATTATTGCCGCTGCCGCACTGCCTTTGGCTAACAGATCAAGTCGTTTATTTTCAACAACATGATCCCGGACCAGGTAAGACATTAATAATCCCAGCGTTAGCATACTTACCAGAATAATTATCAGATGCGAAAGCAGCAGCTTGCCGAAAATAGATCGCATCATTTGCCGGTTACCTCGAATTTATAACCTATTCCCCACACGGTATGAATATAGCTGAAATCCGGGTTATCAATTTTTTGCCGCAGGCGTTTTATGGTGGCATCCACTGTGCGGTCAGCTCCGTCGAAATCATAACCCCAGACATTGATTAAAAGCTGGTCCCGGGAAAACGCCATTTTGGCATGGCGGGCCAGAAACATGAGTAACTCGAACTCCTTCGGTGACAAGGAGGTATTTTGATTACCCGAATGTACTGCCTGGGCAGATTGATCAATACGTAAGCCGGGAAATTCCAGGCGGGCACCCGATTCTGTAATCAGGCCGCTGCGACGCAGCACGGCCTTGACACGGGCCATAACCTCGCGGGGGCTGAAGGGTTTAGTAATATAATCGTCAGCACCCAGGGAAAACCCGGTTAATTTATCATTTTCCCCACTTTTGGCTGTTAAAAAGATGACCGGTACATTCCTTTCAATGGCCTCACATATCTCCCAGCCAGATCGTTTAGGCAGCATAACATCAAGAATTAACAAATCGGGGCAGTATTCTTCTTCCACCGCCATTGCTTGCTGACCGTCAGCCGCCGTAAATACTTTAAAGCCTTCTTGCTCAAGATAAAGCTGCAGGACTTCGGTTATGTTAGGCTCATCATCGGCCACCAGTACCTTAATTTGTTCCATAAGGGCCACCTCACATCCTAAAAAATATAGGTCATCCAGGATTCAATCGGCTTTGCCGGGTGGAAACCAGCGTATTGCGCTTATATAGAAATGCTAACATACTCCTGTTCCGGTTGTAAATGCAGGAATTCTAGATAGCGGCTCAATTGACAATTGTCAACTGATAATTTATTATTAGGATAACAATAATGTGTTTAGAGGTGAATGACGTTGCGGTCAGCAATACTTGAGGTGTTAAAACATAATTCCGGACAATATATTTCGGGGGAAGATATCTCGCGGACCTTAAAAGTTTCGCGCACAGCCGTTTGGAAGCATATCCGGGCCCTTAAAGACGCTGGCTATGATATTGAGGCTCATCCCCGGCTTGGTTATGCCTTGCGGCATAATACCGACAGGTTGCTGCCGGCCGAGATTAAGGCCCAGTTAACCTGCAATATTTTGGGGCGGGAAGTTCATTATTTTAGTGAGACTGATTCAACCAATAATGAGGCCAAAAAACTGGCAGCAAATAATTGTCCGGAGGGAACCGTTGTTGTGGCCGAAGCGCAGGCAAGCGGGCGGGGCCGCCTGGCCAGAGGCTGGTTTTCACCGTATGGCAAAGGGATTTGGTTGTCTGTTGTGCTGCGGCCGCCGTTTAGCCCCATGGAGGCTGCAAAATGCACCTTAATGGCGGCAGTTGCTGTTAACCGGGCTATTAATGCGGTGACCGGCGCCGGCTGCGGCATTAAGTGGCCTAACGATATATTGTGTAATGGCCGTAAAGTGGTCGGGATACTGACAGAAATGAGTGCGGAAATGGATGCCATTAACCATATTGTAATTGGCATGGGGATCAACGTGAATATCGGACAATCTGAATTTCCCGCCGAGATTGCTGCCATTGCCACCTCGCTGGCGATTGCCTCCGGACACCAGGTCTCAAGGATTAAGCTGCTGACTACCATTCTTGCCGAGTTGGAAAATGTGTATTCTCAGGTTAAAGCTTCGGGTTTTGGACCGGTGCTTGCGGATTGGAAAAGTCAGTCTATCACGCTTGGGCAAACGGTGGATGTGCATGGCCTTGATCGCAGTTTTACCGGTGTGGCTATTGATATTGACGCTGATGGTGCGCTTTTAATCGAAACCGTACAAGGTCTGGAACGGGTGCTGGCCGGTGATGTCTCGATCCGGCCGGCCGCGCACAATTAATCATAGCTGTAGTATAGGGAGGATATCATGAATACAAAAAATATGACGCTTACAAGCTTATTTGCCGCCTTGCTTGCGGTTAGTGCCCAGGTCTCTATTCCTCTTGGTCCTGTGCCAATTACGATGCAAGTCATGTTTGTGCTGCTGGCAGGTATCATATTGGGTAAACGTTTGGGACCGGCCAGTATTGCCGTGTGGGTGTTGCTTGGTGTATTCGGGTTGCCTGTATTTGCTCAGGGGAAAGCCGGAGCAGCTGTTCTGATTGGGCCAACCGGCGGCTATATTCTTGGCTATTTTGTGTGCACGTATATTGTTGGTTATGTTGCGGAACACTTTGAACTGACATATAAGCACACGGCTATTGCGATACTGACAGGCCTGGCAGCTATTTACATAATTGGCTTGGCCGGTTTTATGCTGTCTTTTCAATATGTACTGCACAAAGCTATGCCGCTGGAAAGAGCACTCAATTTAGCCGTATGGCCCTTTTTGCCGTTGGACATAGTTAAGGCAGCTGTATCTGTTTATATTGGCGTGCGGGTGCGGCGGGCACTGTTAAAAAGCGGGCTGGTTACGATTAAGCAACTGAACTGACAGGCTATTTCCCTAATGCAGTCGTATATTTACAATTTCCCTGCTTTTAAGGTACAATAACTAGTATTGATAACCTAGAGGTCATTTCAGAATTGACGGAATGGGGCCTGTAGTTATAGGGGGATTTTTACTCATGTTATTAGTGGTTGATGTTGGTAACAGCAACATCGTTCTGGGGGTTTACGAAGGCCGGGAACTTAATTATCACTGGCGTATTTCCACAGATAAGCAAAAGACCGGTGATGAATACGGGGTGCTTATTTATAACTTGTTCACCCATCGCGGGCTACAGATGGAAGATATTGAAGCGATCATTATTTCTTCCGTTGTTCCACCACTGGTGGTACCGCTAACCAGGATGTGCCAGCGGTATTTTAATGTGGAACCGCTTGTCGTCGGGCCTGGAATTAAGACCGGTATTTGCATTAAATATGAAAATCCGCGTGAAGTCGGCGCTGACCGCATTGTAAATGCCATTGCCGCTTATGTGAAATATGGCGGCCCGTTAATTATTGTCGATTTTGGCACAGCAACGACATTTTGCGCGCTGGCGGAAAATGGCGACTATCTCGGGGGGGCAATTGCTCCAGGCATTGGTATCGCAACAGAAGCTTTATTTCAACGGGCTGCAAAATTGCCACGGATTGAACTAATTAAACCCAAAAGTGTAATCTGCCGCAATACCATAAATAGTATGCAGTCAGGTATAATCTACGGTTTCGTTGGCCAGGTGGATGAAATTGTCCGCCGTATGCGGGATGAAATGGGGCAACAAGTAACCGTAATTGCTACCGGGGGGTTGGCTAACTTAATCGCCCAGGAGTCACGTACCATTGATAAAGTTGATACCTTCCTGACTTTGGAGGGTTTAAGGCTTATCTATGAACGGAACCGTAATTAATTCTGTGAGGCGGCCTGTAATGGCCGCCTTTTGAGACTGGTAAAGGAGGGCGCACCTATGCGCATCGGACATATTGAACTTGCCAATCCGGTGATCCTGGCCCCCATGGCCGGTGTTACCGACCTGCCGTTTCGCCTGCTGGCCAAGGAAATGGGCTGCGGCCTGGTATATTCAGAGATGGTAAGTGACAAAGGGCTTATATATGATAATACACACACTAAAAAACTTCTGGCGATTGATGCGCGGGAGCGGCCGGTGGCCTTGCAGATATTTGGTTCCGAGCCTGAAAATATGGCCAAAGCGGCGCGGATTGTTGCCGCTGCCGGCGCTGATATAATTGATATCAATATGGGCTGTCCAACCTCTAAGATTGTAAAAAATGGCGAAGGTTCAGCACTGATGCGTAACCCCGTTCTGGCTGGCCGGATTATTGCAGCCGTTGTTGAGGCTGCCGGTGGTATGCCGGTTACTGTTAAGTTTCGCAAGGGTTGGGATGAAACCAGTGTGAATGCTGTACAAATTGCCAGAATGGCCGAGCAGGCCGGGGCTGCGGCGGTGAGTGTCCATGGCCGTACCCGGGAGCAATTTTACTCCGGTCAAGCCGACTGGTCGATTATCAGAGACGTAAAGCAGGCTGTTGCGATTCCGGTAATTGGTAATGGTGATATTCGCACCCCGCAGGATGCAGAGCGAATGTTGACTGAAACCGGTTGCGATGGCATAATGATAGGGCGAGGGGCCCAGGGAAATCCCTGGATATTCCGCCAGGTCACCCATTATCTGGCAACAGGTCAAACTCTGCCGCTGCCGGCGCTCGGAGAGCGGATTGATATGCTGCTCAGGCATCTCGACATGCTGGTCGGCCACAAAGGCGAATATACCGGTATCAGAGAAATGCGCAGTCATGCCGCCTGGTACACAAAAGGCCTGCCCAGCTCAGCCGAACTCAGGCTTACATTCAACCAGGCCGCCACCAGAGACGACTTTATCCGGATCATGGAAAATTATCGTCAGGAGTTAACCACTAAACTATAACTTTTTTGTGCAAAAGCCGGAAACTGCTTAGAAATGTCCAGCTGCTAGGCGCGACGAGGACGTGACCGCAGTCGTACTGGGAAGTACGTCGGAGGGAACGCCCGCAGGTGCAACAACGCAGATGGGCGTTTATAAGCAGTTTCCGCAGGGGGATAAGGATGGATATGTTGATCATGCCCGTCGCCAACGGCATACTGCCCAGGCCGGAGGGCGGAACAATTACCGGGATGTTTATCATGGAGAATGGTGGACAAATGCTTCTGGACGTTGGAGTGGGCCGGGAAATTTTTATTTGTCCGTGGCTCATTGAAGAACAGGGTTTGTACCCGATTGGCGTAGTTGTCCGTATTGTCAATATCTGGAGTGAAATGGCGGCCGATGACGCAGGCCATGAGATACCAGTCCTCATGGCTAAACTGGAAGGGCGGGGACATGCCCGCTGGTACACCCTGCAAACAGCCGGCAGCTATATTTATTCCACTGATATTGAATATATCAATCTCAAAAAGATGCGCAAAGAATATCCTGCCATTTCCGGGGCTGGCTGGTCGCCTCAAGGTGGGTATACAGAGTTTCGCGATAAAAGTGATATTCCGGTCACTGTTTACGGAACTGACCTTGAAAACGGCCAGGAAGTTAGGATTACTGCTAATTTAGGCGGACTGGTTGAACTTGAGCAGGCCCACACAATTGAGCACTCGATCATCAGGGCCTTAACGATGTACGGTTTATGTACAGCCCGCACCCTGGTTGAAGCCATGAGCCGGGAAACCAACGAGCTTAAAAAATCGGTTGAATTCAGTATTAAGCACACTTTGCCGGAAGTGCTGGGCTTGACTGCCAGTGGTGCCTGTGGCAATCCAATGACTAATTTGGCGCAATTTTATTTAGCGCAGGAGTTTGTCGGCAACATCCAGGCGGGGAAATCGTTGGATGAATCACTGACTAAAGCCCGCCGGGCTGCGATGTCTCAACTCACGGGTGACATGGGGATCACCATGCAGCAAGGTATTCGGGTCCTGCAAGGCCTGAAAAAAGGTATGGCCCATGATGATACTGTGTTAAAGCTTGAAACTTATAAGAAAGTGATTAGCCGCTTCCCTTTTGCGCCATGGGGATAGCGGTAATTTTTATTGTCCTATTATTTGGTAAAACTTGTTAATAGTCGAAAAAAATGCTAGAATATGTATGTACACAACCTTGTGCACATATACTAACTAGGAGATGAACAAGCTGTGTTGTTACGCATTGGCGACAAGATAATCAACCGCCAGAAAATACACCAGACCATTGATCGCATTCTTGATTTGCGTCGCGATGGTTTATCACAGCAGGAGGTTGCAGGGCGTCTTGGTGTTGATCGCACCTTTGTCTCGCGACTTGAGACAATTGGTGAGATTCGCAAAGGCGGCCGTGTAGCGCTTATTGGTTTTCCTTTGCAGAACTGCCAGGAGATATATGCTGTTGCCCGGCAGGAGGGCATTGATTTTTGCCTTGTTTTATCTGAACAGGAGCGTTGGGATTTTGTTCAGACTAAAAGCGGGGTAGAATTGTTTAATACGATTATGGAGATTGTGGGGAATGTCCGCAAATATGATATAGTTATTATTATTGGTTCCAATATGCGGATTAAATTAATTGAGACGATCCTGGATAAAGTGGTGATCGGGGTGCAAATTGGCGAATCGCCTATTGCTGAAGATAAATATGTCAATCCGGAGGATATTCGTGCTCTCATCAAGCAGCTCCGGTTTTAACCGGGAGGATAATAGATGAAACAGGTAGTAAGTATTAGTCTTGGGTCATCGCAACGCAATGGAACAACCTCCGTTGTATTCGGAGACCAGGAATTTTTGATAAAGAGAATTGGCACCGATGGTAATAAACAGGCTGCAGCCCAATTGATCCGTGAATTGGATGGGCAAGTAGATGCCATTGGCCTTGGTGGTACCGACTTATATATATATGCCGGCAGTAGACGGTATACCTTCCGGGAATCAGCAGCGCTGGCAGCTAATGCCAAAAAAACACCGGTCGTTGACGGTAGTGCGATCAAGAATACACTGGAGCGGCAGGTTGTTTCTTACCTTGAAGCTCAACATCAATTTAGTTTTAAGGATAAGAAGGCTCTGCTTGTTTGTGCTGTTGACCGGTTTGGGTTGGCTGAAGCCCTGGTGAGAGGTGGCAGCCGGACTATTTTTGGTGATCTAATGTTTGGTTTGGGCCTGCCCATACCTATTCATACACTCGAGGGCTTATCGCGGCTGGCAAATGTCGTCGCCCCTGTTATCACCAAACTTCCGGTTAGCTTCTTTTATCCTACAGGCGACAAGCAGACCCAGGGAAGTCCCCGGTTTGCATCTTACTTTCATGATGCTGCGATTATTGCCGGTGACTTTCACTTTATCAGGCGTTATATGCCGGAGGACATGAGTGAAAAGTTTGTTATTACCAATACGGTTACTAAGGATGATGAGGTGTTGTTAAAGCAACGAGGTGTTAGTACATTGGTGACTACTACCCCGGAAATGGGAGGACGTTCTTTCGGTACTAATATTTTAGAGGGGATATTGACTGTTTTGTCGGGTAAACGGCCGGAGCAGCTAACAGCCGGAGATTATATCTATCTTATTGAACAGGTTGGTATTAAACCCAGAGTCAAACAACTCATATAAGGAGGCGCGTGTATTTGCAAAAATTTGCTTTTGTAGTTCATCCGCTTGAAGCCAAAGATTTTAGCCGTAAGTTTGCTTTTGCCAAGAATTGGCCTGACGGATTGGTGGAAGGAATTATTAAATACATACCGCCATTTAAAGTTTCGCATATTAGCGGTATTGATTCAGGACATAATGCGGCCGAGGGCTGGTTTGTCGGCTGCCCCCTAACATCCCGGCAGATGATTACCATGCCGGAAAAATATGTGACGCAGAAAATTATCAAGGCTGGTAAAGTGGCAGAAAAAATGGGGGCTAAAATTGTTGGCCTGGGGGCTTTTACCTCAATAGTCGGTGATGCCGGTGTAACCGTGGCCAAGAATTTAAATATTGCCGTAACTACCGGAAATAGTTATACCGTAGCTACTGCGCTGGAAGGAACGCGACAGGCTGCTAAGGTCATGGGCATCGACCTGGAGCGGGCTAATGTGCTAATTCTGGGGGCGACTGGTGCTATCGGCGCAGCCTGCGCTCAGATTCTGGCCCGGGAGGTGCGATACTTGACCCTGGCTGCCAGGGATGAAGTTAAACTAGAAAAAATTGCTAAACAAATATTTAAGACATCAGGGTTAGCCGTGAGGGTAACAGCAAATACTAAACATGCTATTCGCAATGCGGATGTTGTTGTTGCTGTAACCAGTGCCATTGACAGTATTATAGAGCCTGAGGATTTAAAACCAGGTGCAATTGTCTGTGATGTTGCCAGGCCGCGTAATGTTTCGCGCCGGGTGGCTGAAATACGCAATGATGTTTTGGTTATTGAGGGTGGCGTTGTCGAAATTCCTGGTGATGTTAATTTTGGTCTGAATTTCGGATTCCCACCGAAAACAGCTTATGCCTGTATGGCCGAAACCATGATTTTAGCGCTTGAAGGCCGGTATGAGAACTTTACACTCGGGCGGGATCTAACCGTAAAGCAAGTTGAAACAATTGATAAACTGGCTAACAAACATGGTTTTAAGTTAGCCGGATTCCGAAGTTTCGAACGGGCCATCACCTCGCAGGAACTGGGACTGATTAGAACTAACGCTGCTGCACAAGTCAGTCAGATGCAGAAAGGAGTACTCTAGAAAATATTGACAAATGATCTATTTATGCCTATAATAATGAAAAATAGAGGATGACCCTTCAGAATCGCAAGGCTGCCTCTTACCTCCCACAGTGTCAAGTTTCTACTTGACACTATTTATATTGCCTAAGTCATGGGTTTCTGGAATTATTCCCGGCGAGGTGGCAATTTTTCAGGAGAACCGAATACACTATCTACAAAGTATATTTAGAATATTTGCAAAGACGCTTGCCGAATATTTAATAATAAAGAGGAGAATGACATCATGGAAAAAGACGTTATGCTGACAATAGACGGATTGAAAAAAATCGAGCATAAACTTGACCATTTAAAATCAGTCCGCCGCCGTGAGGTTGCTGAACGTATTAAACAAGCAATCGAATTCGGTGATATCAGCGAAAATTCCGAGTATGAGGATGCTAAAAATGAGCAGGCCTTTATTGAAGGCGAAATCCTCACTCTGGAAAAAATTCTGCGTAACGCGAAAGTCATTGATGAAGGTGAAGTTGGCACAGATATTGTTGCCCTGGGTTCTACTGTTAAACTAAAAGACCTTGAATTTGACGATGAACTTGAATATACTATTGTTGGTTCGGCTGAAGCTGACCCGGCTGAATCTAAAATCTCTAATGAATCCCCGGTGGGACAGGCGATACTGGGACAGAAAGTCGGCAGCATTGTGGAAGTAAATGTTCCGGCCGGTATATTAAAATATGAAGTTATGGAGATTAGACGCCAGCATTAATCTGAAAAAGAGACAGGGGAGAACGTACATGTCAGAATCAGAAGTAATAGTCGATAAGGAACAAACCGCAGAAGAGCTAAATGTACTTATAAAAGTCCGCCGGGAAAAAATGGATAAAATTGCTGCGCAAGGTATCGAGCCTTTTGGCCGTAAATATAATTTTACACACCATGCTCAGACAATTATTAATAATTACGCTGAGTTAGAAGGACAAACTGTTCGAATCGCAGGTAGGCTTATGGCTGTACGCGGGCATGGTAAAGCCAGCTTTGGCCATGTAATGGATATGTCCGGACGAATTCAGGTTTACTTCCGTCAGGACGTCTTGGGTGAAACGGCGTATGAACAGTTTCGCCTTTTAGACATTGGCGATATTGTAGGGATT
>JAEWGR010000123.1 GCA_023388195.1 Bacillota bacterium | reverse complement strand
AGTCAAACGCTCTATCCAGCTGAGCTACGGAGTCATGTTCAATTGCTACTTGACTATTATATTATGATAATCAATTAATGTCAACAGTCCTTCAGATTATTTTTATATTTAACTGTAATACCCGCTTGCCAATATCGGCTGCAGTAAGCACTAAAAGGAGTCTGGTAAACCCGTGGCATGCCAGTAAGCAGGATTTTTTCCAGTATTTAAGAAATATATAAATAACAGAAATGATATAGGAGGTCCGCCATGTTTCGCTTGATATTCTGTTTTTTATTCTATCTGACTGTCATAAGCCTGCCGTCACCAACTCAGGCTTATGTCTCCTTCCTGACTACCGAGCAAATCGAAACGGTTAAAACCAAAACGCAATCAGATCTTGATGCAAAAAAGGCAATGTTGCTCCTAATGCGGCAAGCAGACCGTGCCGTTGCCCAACCAACCCAAATTCCTCTAGGCTATGGCGGTTTAGCACAAGATTACTTCTGTCCGGATCAGAGTACTATGCTAAACTATAATGAGAAAACAGGTATTCACTACTGCCCTGTTGACAATAAACAGTATAGCGGTGAAAAGTTTGATGCGGCCCAACGCTTTTATGCACACATGAAAAATAGCCGGACGCTCAAAGACCTGGGACTGGCTTACGCCTTAACTGGCGATAATAAATATGCCGCAGCGGGACGAATTATCATGCTGCAATACGCTAAAAACTGGCCTGCTTATAATAATCCCAATAGCCAGAAAGATCACGGCCATCTGTTCTGGCAACTGTCGGACGAAGCTCAGTTTGCAACTAATCTCGCTTGGGGCTACAACCTAATATATCCTGCTTTAACTGCTTCTGAGCAACAGAGCATTGAAACGGGTCTCCTCCGTCCGCTGTATACCAATCTGCAAGCCCATAAAACCGATACGATCAGTGCTAACCGTACTTGGGAAAACGCGGCCAGCTGCCTGTTAGGTTTTGCGATTGATAATCCCGAGTGGTATAAAGCAGCTATCGAAGGTTCCTTAGGCATGGAAGAGCAAATTGACAAAGGTTTGTCTGATGCCGGGTTATGGCTGGAATCCCCCCTTGCTAACCACTATGCTGCCTTGTCGGCATTAACAGCAGTGGCCGAAATTGCCCACCGGTATCATTATGATCTAACCTCATCCCTTAAAATGAAAGCTATGTTTACCCTACCACTGACATTACCGAATTCATCAGAACAACCAACAAAAATTCAGGCCGCTGATCTTTACGAATTAGCTTATGCCTGGTACAAAGAGCCATTATATGCAAACTATCTTCGTAGTATTTACAACAATCCTGCAATTAAAATCGATCGTCTGAGTTATCGGGCCCTTTTTTACGGCCTGCCGCTGCCGGCTCTAGCAGCAGCGCCGCAGTCAATCGTGCCTCTCCAGCCAGCCTCCCAAACCACAGAGACAAAATAATATAATGAAACAAGCTGATCACAACAATGATCAGCTTGTTTTATCTATTCTAGGCTCTTGCTGTTATATACTGTGGCAGCGGCAATACCTGCCCCGATACCGGAGCCATCTTTGCTTAGTTTAATGCTTATCTGCTTTGCATTTTGACTAAATATTTCAGATATAGCCTCCACTAAATGGGCTTCATAACCTGGCATCTTCTCATACAATGAACCATCAACCGCAATTGTATGCCGCCTTGTCAGCATCGGATCAATCTTAATCAAAATGCCGGCCCATGTAGCAGCTACCAACCTGGCAGAACGCCTTGTGACAAGGCAGGCGACGGCCTTTATTGCTGCAAGTTCATCAATTCGTAACCCATTAATCCCCCAACACCTAACAGCCATGTCAGCCACAGCGTCAAGTGTCGGGGATGTATCTGCCAGGACCGGTGAAATATCTTCTGTGGAAACAGAATGAGGAAGCCGCAGCTTGTCTGCAGTGGTTTTGATATATCCATCTGCTGCAAGTCTATAAATAATCAGCCTGACCAATTCACCCAAATATTGCCCTGACGCCATTTTCTCAAGGCGTTGAGCCCCCATTTTTTCGCTATCCTTATCCAGTTGCCAGTCATATTCGGTCTGCAAAATCCCGTCAAAATTACCGGATTCCAGATTAATAATCATAGGCTGCCCAGTTAAAGGATGGCAAGGTTCCAGATAACAGGTATTATGACCAGTGCCGCAGATTGATCCGATAGAGGTGGCCGTGTCAGTATAAGCAGTTGATAATAAGGTACCGGTAGTGTCATTTATTACTGCCAGTGGCCTAATATGGGTACTTCCCTTGCGTTTTAGCGCCGCCTGCAATAATTCGCCAATATTCTGGCCTTCCACCCCGCCAGTTTTAAATTCTTTAGTCCAACTGATCAACACGGCTTCATTAACGCCATGCTGCCGGCAGGGGAAAGAAAACGTGTGTCCCAGAGGATATGCTCCTCCCCTTGGTGCAATTTCAGCTATTTTGCCGGCAATGAAATCAAAAAGTTCCAAACCAGAGGCTGATGCCGCAGTATAGTCATAATTCCCGTTCTTATCTTTTAGCAGAGCCGTCCGTTTATCAATAATATTAACCTGACCTCTACCAGTCAGTTCGACTAACAATACACGAACATTAGTACCACCAAAATCAACAGCAATCACTTGCCCCTGTTCCTGCCCTGTCGGATTACCAAGAAAAGATGGCAGCATTTTAAGAGAACTTACCCCACCTGTCAGCCCATGGCACATGGCATGTTGAAAACAAACGGCAATGTCCCTCATAAAATCGGTTGATATAACAAACTGTTCCTCAAGCAGTGCTAAAACTCCAGCTAATGTATTCAGGATAATCTACCTCCGGATTACTATATGATTAAATTAGCCTCCAGCGCAAGGAGGCTATTTGTTATAATATT
This sequence comes from Bacillota bacterium, assembly GCA_023388195.1. Taxonomy (GTDB): domain Bacteria; phylum Bacillota; class Negativicutes; order Sporomusales; family Sporomusaceae; genus Sporomusa. Next base: position 3,182 of record JAEWGR010000123.1, on the reverse strand, counting down.
TACTTGGAGTAAAGATATACCTTATAGCTCGTAGCAGACGAATGTATAGTCGTATCAGCAGTCGTTTGAAATCCAGCCACACCAGGCCAAGGATAATAACAGCTATAATAAGCATGCGCATGTTAACAGCAGTATAAAACTGGTCGGTTATAATAAACCCTACCACCGTAATACCCACAAGACTACTCCAGCTCATAAAAAACCTTCTTTCATTCGCTTATCACACTATGCTTTAATGAAAGAACCAGTATTTCATTTTTCTAAAAACTCTAGAATATGAAGTACCAGCTGCGTAAACAACAAGCTGAAAACATGCTGCTTAATTCTCCTGTTGAATACGATAATATTTGCTGATTTGACTGTCTAATAACTGACTTGTTTCTAAAACCTGAGGATCAGAGACTCCATAAGATGCAGCTAGCAAATTCATCTGTCTCCGTAAATATTCTATTATATCAAGGATATTCAAAGCTTCGATATTTTTAGACAACGAGCGCGCCCCCACACAGAAAAATACCTCTTCTCAACAACAATTAACATTATAAACTATATTCCCTAATTTTGGAAGAATGATTTTGTTGTTTTTTTGAAATTTTTTAACAAAAATTAAAAGTACAACTATGCTTATATTGCCGAAACCGATCTCAAGCGACGAATAATGTCATTCCTATAATATTGTAAGAAAAGACTTAGCTTGTACCAGGTCCCGACAAGACGCCGGTAGATGCAAAAAAATTCACCCGGAAATAACCGGGTGAATTTTTTATACATATCTTATTTTTCAAGTCCCGCAAAATCTAAAGTAGAAAAATAATCTTCAATAGTTTCTGCACGCCGAATCAGTTGAACGCTCCCGTCATGCTTCAGCATCAATTCAGCCGAACGCAATTTACCATTATAATTAAAGCCCATTGCATGACCATGAGCCCCTGCGTCATGAATCACTAGTACATCACCAATATCAATCATGGGCAACTTCCGATTGACGGCAAATTTATCATTATTTTCACACAGCGAACCGGTAACATCATAGATGTAGCCAAGCGGCCAGTCTTCTTTGCCAAGGACTGTAATATGATGATAAGCACCATATAGGGCCGGACGCATCAAGTTAGCCATGCAGGCATCAAGTCCGACATAATTTTTATAAATTTCCTTCTTGTGCAGCACGGTTGATACCAAATAGCCATAGGGGCCGGTTACCATCCGTCCACACTCCATAGCAATTTTGAGCGGTGCAAGCCCATTTGCAGCAATCTTTTCTTCATATGCCTTCTTAATTCCCTGGCTAATTGTGGTGATATTAACCGGCTCTTGCTCTGGGCGATAAGGAATGCCAATCCCACCCCCGAAGTTAACAAATTCAACCTTAATATCAAGAGTACGATAAATTTCATTAATCAGGTCAAACATCATATTGGCAGTTTCAACAAAGTAGTTAGGATCAAGTTCATTGGATATAACCATTGTATGAAGGCCAAACCGCTTTACGCCTCTGCTCTTCATAATCCGGTATGCATCCAAAAGCTGCTTCCTGGTCAACCCATATTTAGACTCTTCCGGATTACCAATAATGGAGTTGCCGCCCTCACGCAACGGTCCCGGATTGTAACGGAACGAAATCATATCCGGAATGCCTGCATGTTTATCCAGGTAATCAATATGACTAATATCGTCCAGGTTTATAATAGCCCCTAATTCACGGGCTTTCTTAAACTCAATGGCCGGAGTATCATTGGAAGTCAAAATGATTTCTTCGCCACTCATACCAGCCTTCTCGGCTAAAATAAGCTCAGCCAGCGAACTGCAGTCAGCTCCCAGTCCTTCTTCCTTCAACACTTGCAAAATATAAGGATTAGGAGTTGCTTTAACAGCAAAATACTCCTTAAATTCTGGTGCCCAGGCAAAAGCTTTAATCAAATTACGTACATTTTGTCTAATCGCTTGCTCATCATAAATATGAAACGGTGTTGGGTATTCTTTAATTACCCCTGTTAATTGTTCTTTTGTAAACGGTATCTTTTTCTCAGCCATGTGTTTCGCCTACCCTTCAAAAAATCAGTACCTATAATACAAAAAGCAGTCTGCGCTAAATCTCACAAACTGCCTGGCAACAAAAGAATGCTCTAACGGCTGGTGCAAGATAGCGCTCCACCTGTAATATCAGCAGGTGACAGTTTTACATTTCTTAAACGTAAAACCAGCAAAAGCTTCCGGCAAAAACTTTCACTTCGGCGGTCTGCCCCTTTCAGTACCATCATCGCTGCCAGCTCTGCATACTTACTGTTGGTCCTCCGCAACCTCTATCGAAAAACGGTTATTTAATTATGTCTATAATACCAGTACACCCTAACCGATGTCAATATGTCATGGAGAAATCTTATAAAACCATCCTTTCATAGCCTCATAATACCCATTCCCGCGCTACAGTATACGCCAATGCAGTTCGTGCAGTGACCGGTTTCCTAAACAGTAATATAAAAGGCAGAAATCCATCTTTTAAAATAGATTTCTGCCCTTTATTGTTTGGGGTGACTAGAGGGTCTCGAACCCTCGAATACCGGAGCCACAATCCGGCGTGTTAACCGCTTCACCATAGCCACCATAAATTGGTTGCGGGAGTAGGACTTGAACCTACGACCTTCGGGTTATGAGCCCGACGAGCTACCAACTGCTCCATCCCGCGATATAAGCATAAGCAGAGAACCAGGTTTTTAGGAGCAACAGCAACGCGGAAACCTGCGTGAATCGCTTAGTTACGAGCGTTAGCGAGTAACCTCCTTATTCCCCTTCTCTAATTCTCCAAAAATAAAAACGTGGCTCCTCGAGTAGGACTCGAACCTACGACCGATCGGTTAACAGCCGATTGCTCTACCAACTGAGCTATCGAGGAATTAAGCAGAGAACCAGGTTTTTAGGAGCGACAGCGACGCGGAAGCCTGCGTGAATCGCTTAATTACGAGCGTTAGCGAGTAACTTCCTAAATTTCATCATTCCCTGAAAACTTCACAGAAGAAAGATTTGCGCAATAGTTATCAATCAATGTTTGCACTTGTGCAAACGAGGGTATTAAAGTCAAGTCCTCGGCCTATTAGTACCAGTCCGCTCCATGAATTGCTTCACTTCCACTCCTGGCCTATCAACCTTGTCGTCTACAAGGGGCCTTACTTCTTTCGAATGAC
>JAEWGR010000176.1 GCA_023388195.1 Bacillota bacterium | reverse complement strand
AGGCGCCATTCCTGGAGTAACCAAGGCAAGCTGGTAGTAGCAGCAACATATAGGAAGGGGGTTCTAAACCATGGTAATGACCGATCCGATTGCCGACATGCTTACTCGCATTCGCAACGCCAACTCGGTTTTTCACGATAAAGTCGAGATTCCAGCATCCAACATCAAGAAAGCCGTAGCCCAAATCCTGAAAGACGAAGGTTTTATCAGAGACTACGACACACAGCAAGATGGTAAACAGGGAATGCTGCGGGTTAGCCTTAAATACGGGCCAAACCGCGAAAAAGTAATTACTGGTATTAAGCGCATTTCTAAGCCCGGTCTTCGCGTTTATGCTAAGAAAGAACAGCTGCCCCGCGTACTGGGTGGTCTCGGAATTGCGATTATCTCGACATCTAAGGGTATTATGAGCGATAAAGCTGCCCGTAAAGAAGGTCTTGGCGGCGAAGTACTGGCATACGTTTGGTAGTCTAGTGATACAGGAGGTGCAATATGTCTAGAATTGGTAGGAGTCCCATCACTGTTCCTGCTGGTGTTACCGTAACCATCGGCGACAGCAACCTGATAACAGTCAAAGGCCCGAAAGGCGAGCTGACCCGCCAACTCCATCCCGATATGATTATCGAAAGAGAAGGCGAGATCATTAACGTCAAACGGCCTACAGATAACAAGCAACACCGTTCTCTCCACGGGTTAACCCGGACCCTTGTCAGCAACATGGTAACAGGCGTAACCCAAGGCTTTGCGAAGACTCTGGAAATCGCCGGCGTAGGTTACCGTGCCGCGAAATCCGGTCAGAAACTGGCCCTCACCTTAGGCTTCTCGCATCCACTGGAAGTCGAGCCGCCTGCAGGTCTGACAATTGATGTTCCCGCGCCTAACCGTATTGTCGTTTCTGGTATTGATAAAGAAGCTGTTGGTGCACTTGCTGCAAAAATACGCGGTTATCGCGAACCAGAACCTTACAAAGGCAAAGGGGTCAAGTATGAAGGTGAAGTTGTTCGCCGCAAAGTTGGTAAAGCTGGCGGTAAAGGCAAGAAATAAACTTGTCAGAGGTAATTCAAGCGAAAGGAGTGAACACCTTGCTGCGTAAACCAAGTAAAAATATCGGGCGTCAGAAGCGTCAATTGAGAGCCCGGAAAAATCTAATCGGCAGCGTCGAACGCCCTCGTCTCAACGTATTCCGTAGTTTGAAGCATATTTATGCTCAGATTATCAACGATAAAAATGGTACTACATTAGTAGCGGCCAGCACCCTTGATAAAGACTTACAGGTTGAGTATGGTGGTAACATTGATGCGGCTAAAGCGGTAGGCGAGGCAATCGCCAAGCGGGCCCTCGAAAAAGGAATCACGAAAGTGGTATTTGATCGTGCCGGCTATATCTATCATGGCCGCGTTGCTGCCCTGGCTGCTGCTGCTCGCGAAGCCGGACTTGAATTCTAAGAAAAGGAGGGAAATAAATGGCCAGAATTGATTACACCGGTCTTGACCTAAAAGAGAAAGTAGTATTCATTAACCGGGTCGCCAAGGTAGTAAAAGGCGGCAGGCGTTTTTCTTTCAGCGCCCTGGTAGTTGTCGGCGATGGCAACGGCCATGTAGGTTTCGGTTTAGGCAAAGCTGCTGAAGTACCGGAAGCTATCCGTAAAGGCGTGGAAGACGCTAAGAAAAGCCTGATTAAGGTTCCAATTGTCGGCACCACAATTCCTCATCAAATCTTGGGTGAGTTTGGCGCTGGCAAAGTGTTATTAAAGCCTGCTTCGGAAGGTACTGGCGTAATTGCCGGCGGCCCTGCCCGTGCTGTGCTTGAACTTGCCGGTATTCACGACATCCTGACTAAATCGCTTGGTTCATCTAACGCCAACAATATGGTACGGGCTACCATTGCCGGCCTCAGCCAGCTTAAACGGGCTGAAGAAGTTGCCAGCCTGCGTGGCAAAACCGTTCAGGAACTGTTGGGTTAAGGAGGTAACACAATGGCGAAGCTAAAAATTACTTTAACTCGCAGTCTGATTGGCAGACCTGAAGACCAACGTGCAACAGTTGCTGCATTGGGCCTCAAGAAAACCAACAGCACTGTAATCAAAGAAGACAGTGCGGCAATCAAGGGTATGGTTCGCAAAGTAGAACACCTTGTTACCGTAGAAACAGTTGCAGAATAAAGCAAACGACAATAACCAATATATTAGTTCAAGGAGGTGCTGTTAATGAAATTACATGAATTAGCTCCAGCGCCTGGTTCAAAAAAGGTTCGCACTCGTGTTGGCCGCGGTCTTGGTTCCGGTCTTGGCAAAACTGCCGGTAAAGGCCACAAAGGCCAGAATGCCCGTGCCGGCGGCGGTGTGCGTCCAGGTTTTGAAGGCGGACAAAGGCCCTTGTACTTAAGACTGCCGAAACGCGGCTTTACCAATATCTTCGCTAAGCAATACAGCGAGATTAACGTGGAAGTACTCAACCGCTTTGACAACGGTGCGGTTGTAGATCTGGAAGCTTTGGTAGATGCCGGTGTAGTAAAAAAAGTGCTCGACGGTCTTAAGATTCTGGGCAATGGCGAGCTTACCAAGGCTTTAACCGTTAAAGCCAATGGCTTTACTAAGTCGGCCGCTGAAAAAATTCAGGCTGCCGGCGGTACAGTCGAGGTGATTTAATTGCTGTCACAGCTCTCGAACATTTTAAGGATTACTGAACTGAGGCAGAAACTAGTTTTTACCTTGGTCATGTTCTTGATATTCAGGTTGGGTACACACATCCCGGTGCCGGGAGTAAACGCCGCCGTAATCGAGCAGCTGTTTACCAGCGGTAATCTGTTTGGGCTGCTAGATCTGTTTTCCGGCGGTGCTTTAAGCAAATTCTCCATATTTGCCATGAGTATTACACCCTACATCAATGCCTCAATTATCATGCAGCTGCTGACCGTAGTTGTGCCGAAATTTGAGCAGTGGGCCAAAGAAGGCGATGAGGGCCGCAAGAAAATTACCCAAATTACCCGGTATGGTACTGTTGTTCTTGGGTTTATCCAGGCAATAGGCATGGCATTCGGTCTGAAAGCAGCAATTATTAACCCTGGTATTGGCTCCATATTACTTGTAGCGTTAACGTTGACTGCAGGTACAACATTTCTTATGTGGTTGGGTGAGCAGATCACTGACAAAGGTATTGGTAACGGCATATCGCTGATTATCTTTGCCGGTATCGTTTCCAGTCTTCCGGGCGGCCTCTACAAAATGTATGAGTATGTCAGCGCCGGAACCATTAATATCTTCAATGTATTCCTGTTTCTGATCATCGCTGTCGCAATGATTGTTTTCGTAATCGCAATACAGCAAGGTCAGCGCCGTATCCCCGTGCAATATGCTAAACGGGTGGTCGGACGGAAAATGTATGGCGGTCATTCAACGCATATACCGCTTAAAGTTAACCAAGCAGGTGTTATTCCGATAATCTTTGCGTCATCTGTGCTGATGTTCCCGGTAACTATTGCCCAGTTTATTGATGTACCCTGGGTAAAAACAGTGGCAGGGTGGTTTGCGTGGGGCACGCCGATGCAAACGGTGTTATATGCGCTGTTAATCGTGTTCTTTACGTACTTCTATACTGCGGTTACCATGAACATATCAGATATGGCAGAGAACATGAAAAAACACGGCGGGTTTATTCCGGGTATCAGGCCGGGTAAGCCTACCGCCGATTATTTAGACCGGGTTATGACCAGAATTACTCTGGCCGGATCAATCTTCCTGGCCATAATCGCAATACTGCCGAATTTTGTCGGTGCAGTTACCAACGTCCAAGGGGTATACTTTGGCGGTACTGCCCTCCTAATCGTAGTAGGTGTGGCTCTGGATACCATGAAGCAAATAGAGGCGCTGGTACTCATGCGTCACTACCAAGGCTTCATGAAGTAGGAGGTAGTGGTCATGTTTATTCTGTTAATGGGTCCGCCTGGTGCCGGCAAAGGCACCCAGGCGGCCAAACTGGTAGAAAACTTTAAAATTCCCCACATCTCAACCGGTGATATGTTCCGGGCAGCAGTCAAAGAAGGCACTGAGCTTGGCAAACAAGCCAAGGCCTGCATGGATGGCGGACAATTGGTGCCTGACAGTGTGACTATCGGCATAGTAAAAGAGCGTTTGGCTAAAGACGATTGCAAGACGGGATTTATCCTTGACGGTTTTCCTCGCACCATCGCCCAGGCAGAGGCCCTTGACCGCACCCTGACTGAACTTATCATCAAACTTGACCGGGTTATCAATATTACTGCACCGGGATCCGAACTGGTTGGCCGCATGACCGGGCGACGGATTTGCAAAAGCTGTGGCGCTACCTACCACGTAGCGTTTAATGCCCCAAAAGCGAGCGGTGTGTGTGATAAGTGCAGTGGCGAGCTGTATCAGCGTGATGACGACCGGGAAGATACAGTGATTAACCGTCTGGCCGTATATCAGACGCAAACCCAGCCTCTGATTGAGTATTATCAGGACAAAGGCCTGTACACCGAAATCAACGGTTTGCAGCCCATCGATGATGTCCTGCAAGACATTGTCAATAGCCTGAGAGGCGGGCAAGTATGATCATACTAAAATCACAAAGGGAATTAAACTACCTGCGTGATGCCGGGCGGATAGTGGCAGAGACGCTTCACGAAGTTAAAAAAGCGGTAAAACCTGATGTCACTACGCTGGAGCTTGACAGGATTGCCGAACAATATATCAAAAGCAAAGGTGCGGTGCCGGCCTTTAAAGGCTATCAGGGCTTTCCCGGCAACATCTGCGCCTCGGTTAATGATGAGGTAGTACATGGCATTCCTGGATTAAAAAGGTTAAAAAATGGAGATAATGTAAGTATTGACATCGGCGCCATCATCAACGGCTATTGCGGTGATGCCGCAATTACCGTGCCGGTAGGCGAAGTGGATGCCGAAGTCGGAAAACTTATCGAAGTTACCGAACAGTCGCTATATAAAGGGATTGAAAAAGCTATTGCCGGCAGCCGTTTAGGCGACATTTCGCATAGCATTCAAGCCTACGCTGAAGAACATGGTTATGGTGTGGTGCGTGACTTCGTTGGGCATGGTATCGGCAGAAATATGCACGAAGATCCGCAAATACCAAACTATGGGCTACCTGGACGCGGCCCGCGCTTAAAATCTGGTATGACATTAGCCATAGAGCCTATGATTAACGCAGGGACTCATGAGGTTAAGACCTTGAGTGACAACTGGACAGTAGTGACTGCTGACGGCAAGCGTTCGGCTCATTTTGAACACACCATTGCCATCACGGCCGATGGTCCGGAAATATTAACAAAACTATAGGAGGAGACGGCTTGTGCCGGATGGAACTATTAACCCAGGGCACATTGTGATATCATCTGCAGGACGTGATGCAGGTCACGCTTATGTGGTACTAGGGTGGTATAAGCCACAAACTCTTCTGGTAGCTGACGGACGCATACGTAAGGTCATAAGCCCAAAGAAAAAGAACGTTAAGCACGTAAAAAGGCATTCTATCGCTAACGATGTGGCGGAAGCTTTAACCGGCGGTTTAAAACCCACTGATGAAGAACTCCGTCAGGCCCTCGCCCACATCGGGGTGCCAGATAAGCTGTAAAAGCGGACGAGGAGGGGATAGCTCTTGTCTAAACAAGATGTAATTGAAGTAGAAGGTACGGTCATTGAGGCGCTGCCTAATGCTATGTTTCAGGTAAAGCTGGAAAACGGTCATATTGTACTGGCGCATGTATCAGGTAAAATTCGTATGAATTTTATCCGGATTCTGCCAGGTGATAAAGTTACAATTGAACTTACACCATATGATCTAAAACGCGGCCGTATTACCTATAGGTTTAAATAGCATGTGTTTGTGGGTTCGTAAGTTCGTTAGTCAAGTCGATGTGCGAACGCGGACTGACGGGCGGCGGACACACGATAAGGAGGTTTAATTATGAAAGTAAGGCCATCGGTTAAGCCTATATGTGAAAAATGCAAAGTCATTAAACGACATGGCAGAGTAATGGTGATTTGCGAAAATCCCAAACATAAACAGAAACAAGGCTAAAAAATAGATAGGGGGTGGATTAAACCATGGCACGTATTGCCGGTGTAGACTTACCGCGTGACAAACGCATTGAAATTGCTTTAACATATATATTTGGTATTGGTCTGACGATCTCCAAAGAAATCCTTGCCAAGACCGGGATCAATCCTGATACCCGTACCCGGGATTTAACTGAGGAAGAAGTTGCCAAACTTCGTGAAAGCATTGATAAAAACTATCGCGTCGAAGGTGACCTTCGTCGTGAAGAAGCTCTTAACATTAAGCGGCTCATTGAGATCGGCTCTTACCGGGGCAAACGGCACCGCATGGGTCTGCCAGTACGCGGTCAGCGTACCAAGACCAATGCCCGTACTCGTAAAGGCCCGAAAAAGACCGTTGGCGCGAAGAAGAAGAAGTAAAGGAGGGATAACCATTGGTTGCTAAAAAAGTTGCCAGACCTAAACGTAAAGAGCGTAAAAATATAGAACATGGTGTTGCTCATATCCGTTCCACTTTCAACAACACGATCGTAACCATCACTGACACCAGAGGCAATGCGATTTCCTGGGCTAGCGCCGGTGGCCTCGGCTTCAGAGGCTCGCGTAAAAGCACCCCGTTTGCTGCTCAGATGGCTGCCGAAACTGCTGCTAAAGCTGCTATGGAACATGGTCTTAAACAAATCGAAGTATTTGTTAAAGGCCCTGGCGCCGGCCGCGAGGCTGCTATCCGTTCACTGCAGGCTGCCGGCCTGGAAGTGAATATGATTAAAGACGTAACACCCATTCCGCATAATGGATGCCGTCCGCCGAAAAGAAGAAGAGTTTAGGGAATTGGGAGGTGTTTGGTAAGAATGGCTAAATATACAGGTCCTGTTTGCAGATTATGCCGCCGGGAAGGTGCAAAACTGTACCTTAAAGGCGATAGATGCTATAGCGATAAATGCTCCTTTACAGAGCGCGGTTTTGCTCCTGGCCAGCATGGCGCCGGTCAAACCCGTAAAAAAGTTTCCGAATACGGCATTCAGCTCCGGGAAAAACAAAAAACCCGTCGTATCTACGGCGTGCTTGAGCGTCAATTCCGGAATTATTTTGAAAAAGCGGAACGCCAAAAAGGCATTACCGGTGTAAACCTGTTGGTTATGCTGGAAAGAAGACTTGACAATGTTGTCTACCGTATGGGGATGGCTGAAAGCCGCAACCAGGCAAGACAATTGGTACGTCATGGCTTAATTAATGTCAATGGCCGCCGCGTGGATATTCCTTCTTTCCTGGTTAAGGCTGACAGCATTGTTGCCGTACGGGAAGAAAGCAAAGAATCACCAATTATGAAGAAAATCGCTGAATCTCTTGGTCATAAGCAAGCTCCAGCTTGGATCGAACTTACGGCTGCCGATATGAGTGGTAAAGTTACGCGCTACCCCACCCGGGAGGAAATTGATATTCCTATCCAGGAACATCTAATTGTAGAATTGTACTCGAGATAATCTGCCCTCAACCGTGGCGAAGGCGTAATCTAAGAGTTTGCGCAAATGAGGAGGGTTTTTTCCGGATGATTGAAATCGAAAAACCGAAGATCGAAATAGTGGAAGTAAGTGAAGACAACCGTTACGGCAAATTTGTATGGGAACCGCTTGACAGGGGCTTTGGCATTACGCTGGGCAACAGTTTAAGACGGGTACTATTATCATCATTGCCTGGTGCGGCTGTAACTTCAGTGAAAATTGATGGTGTTCTTCACGAATTTGCTACTATTCCCGGGGTTCGGGAGGACGTCACCGACATTATTCTAAACCTAAAAGAACTGTGTCTGAAAATGCATAGTGACGAGCCCAAGGTTTTACTGGTCGAAGCGTTTGAAGAAGGCGAAGTCACTGCAGGCGATATCAGAGCCGACGCCGATATTGACATCTTGAACGAAGACCTCCACCTGGCAACAGTTGGTGCGGGCGGCAAGCTCCGCATGGAAATCATGGTGGAAAAAGGCAAAGGATATGTACCGGCTGATAAAAACAAAAAACCCGACCATGTAATCGGGATTATTCCTATTGACTCCATCTTCTCGCCCATTGTACGTGTCAACTATAACGTAACCGACACCCGTGTCGGTAACGTTACCAACTATGACAAGCTGACACTGGAAGTATGGACAGATGGCAGTATGCGTCCTGAGGAAGCGGTCAGTAAGGCTGCTGGCATAATGGTGTCGCACCTGAAATTGTTTCAAAATATTGCCGGAGAACCTCCTGAAGAGGATGAGGGTCAGGGTTTAGTCTCAGAAGAACCCGCAGAAGGTAAAAACAGGACCATGGAAATGACCATTGAGGATCTCGATCTTTCCGTGCGTTCGTACAATTGTTTAAAGCGGGCTGGAATCAATACCGTTTCCGAGCTTGTCCAAAAGAGCGAGGAAGATATGATGAAAGTTCGTAATCTAGGCCGCAAGTCGCTGGAAGAAGTGAAAAAGAAGATTATTGAAATGGGTCTGGCACTTGCGGAACATGAAGAATAAAGGGAGGGAAGAGTTGTGGCCTACAGAAAGTTAGGACGGGATACCAGCGCTCGCAAAGCGCTGTTTCGCAGTATGTTGACTTCCTTCTTTGCCTATGAGCGTATTGAAACAACGGAAGCTAAGGCGAAAGAAATCAGCGGCCTTGCCGATAAAATGATTACTTTGGCTAAGCGGGGCGACCTGCATGCCCGCCGCCAAGTGTTATCAAGCCTCTATGACGAAGAAGTTGTGACAAAATTGTTTGACGTGATTGCGCCGAAATATGCCGAGCGTCAAGGCGGTTATACCCGGGTGCTAAAACTGGGACCGCGCCGGGGCGATGCTGCTCCAATGGCGATTATCGAATTAGTGTAACAGGTTCAGAGACAAGGGCGACCCGGCGGGTCGCCTTTATTCTTACAAGTTTCGCAGTTGTATTATTGGTAAAGGGGTGTACAGCCTCATATGGGAGAAATTATTAAACTTGAAAACTTGCGCCATACCTACCAGGGCTATGAAGGTCAGGAGGTTATTGCGCTTACTGATATTAACCTGACGGTCAATCAGGGAGAATTCGTTGCCGTGATTGGCACCAACGGTTCCGGCAAGTCAACCTTGGCCAAACACCTTAATGCCCTCATTCTGCCAACCGGCGGCAAATGTTTGATTGGAGGCCTGGATACGGCTGATCCGGCTAAGGTTTGGGAGGTACGGCAGCAAGTCGGGATGGTATTTCAGAATCCCGACAATCAGATTGTGGCCGCAATTGTCGAAGAGGATGTAGCCTTTGGTCCGGAAAACCTCGGGGTAGCTCCGGCTGAAATCTCCCGGCGCGTAACCGAGGCCCTGGCCCTTGTCAACATGGCCGATTACCGTCATCATGGGCCGCATCTCCTGTCGGGCGGTCAGAAACAGCGGGTGGCTATTGCCGGTGTCCTGGCCATGCGTCCCAAGTGTCTGGTACTGGACGAGCCTACAGCCATGCTGGACCCCCGGGGCCGCAAAGAAGTGCTTGATACGGTTACCCGGTTAAACAGAGAAGGAATAACCGTTGTTTATATAACCCATTTCATGGAAGAAGCAGTTTCTGCTCACCGGGTAGTGGTTATGGAACAGGGCCGCATTGTTATGCAGGGAACGCCGGCTGAGATATTCAGCCAGGTTGACAGGCTGAAAACCATGGGCCTGGATGTCCCGGCGGCGGCTGAAGTGGCAGGCTGCCTGCGGAAACAGGGGCTGGAACTGCCAACAAATATAATAAGTGATGAACAACTGGTGGTGGCTTTATGTCCATAATCTTTGACAATGTTACCTACACCTATATGCCGGATACTCCCTACCAGCGGACAGCCATACAAAATATAAACCTGACCATCAATAAAGGCGAATTTATTGGCATTATTGGTCATACCGGTTCTGGAAAATCGACGCTTGTACAACATATGAACGGCCTGATTTCACCGACCACCGGTCAGGTTACCGTAGACGGCAACGATGTAAAAGCCAAGAACGAGGCGGCCCGTAACGCCCGCCGGCGGGTGGGCATGGTTTTTCAGTATCCTGAGCATCAGTTATTTGAAGAAACTATTTATGAGGATATTGCTTTTGGCCCCAAGAATCTGGGCGTGCCTGCAGACGAACTGGAGGACCGTGTCCGGCGGGCAATGGCTTTTGTGGGGCTTGACTATCAGCTGTTTAAGGACCGTTCCCCTTTTAACCTCAGCGGCGGACAGATGCGGCGGGTAGCTATTGCCGGGGTAATTGCCCTGGAACCTGATTATCTGGCGCTGGATGAACCCGCAGCCGGCCTGGACCCCCGTGGCCGCGATGAAATCTTTGGTCAGATTGTCAAATTGCATGAGACCACAGGCGTAACAGTGATTTTGGTTTCTCACAATATGGAGGACATAGCCCGCTTTGCCAGCAGGGTACTGGTCATGAATGGCGGCCAAATCAGCCTTGACGGCACACCCCGGGATATTTTCGGCAGTGGCCGTCAGGAACTGAGAACGGCCGGCGTTGATGTGCCGCCACTGACGGCACTGATTGACAGCCTCCAGGCTAAAGGCTTACAGATTAGCAATACTGCGCTGTCGGCCGAAGCGGTAGCCGAGGAAATAATGACGGCTGTAAGGGGGCGCAAAAATGCTCACTGATATCACCCTAGGGCAATATTTCCCAGGCCGCTCCCCCATACATCTGCTTGACCCCCGTACCAAAATTTTGAGTGTTATTACCTATATATGCGTTATTTTCTTAGCCGAGAATTACCTGGCCTATGGAATATTGGCTGCTTTTGCCGCTATGATTGTGGGCATATCGGGAATCCCTGCCAAGATGGTGATCAGGTCAATAAAACCATTGTGGATTATTATCCTGTTGACACTGGCCATTCATATCTTTAGTACACCGGGAACTGTCATCTATAACCTGGGACCGCTGACAGTCACCCAGGAGGGCATACGCACGGGTATACTCATGTCTCTGCGGCTGGGCCTGTTGATCGCGGTATCCTCCTTATTAACCTTTACCACATCCCCTATCGCTTTGACAGATGGGATCGAACGCCTGCTTAATCCCTTCCGCCGGCTTGGGGTTCCGGCCCATGAACTGGCGATGATGATGACAATTGCCCTGAGATTTATCCCCACCCTGCTCGAAGAAGCCGACCGGATTATGAAAGCCCAGATGGCCCGGGGCGCAGATTTTACCTCAGGCAATATCTTGCGCCGAGCCAAAAATATGGTGCCCCTGTTAGTGCCGCTGTTTATTAGTGCTTTCCGCCGGGCCGACGAACTGGCTGTCGCTATGGAGGCCAGATGCTACCGGGGCGGCGAGAACCGTACCCGGATGAAAGAACTGCGGCTGGGCAGCCGGGACCTGGCTGCTGCGGGGGCCCTGGCCGGGTTGATCGTAGTGTTAGTGCTGGTAAGGGTATATAAGCTGGCCATATGAGAAATATTAAACTGACCCTGGCCTATGACGGATCTGCCTACCATGGTTACCAACTGCAGGCCAATACCGCCATGACCATTCAGCAGATGGTGGAAGAACGTCTGAGTCCGATATTTTGCCAGCCTATCAGGCTCAACGGTGCCGCTCGCACCGATGCCGGTGTCCATGCATATGGCCAGGTTGTTAACTTCACCACCACCGGCACAATACCGGCAGAACGTATTGCTATGGCGGCCAAAGCCGTGCTGCCGCCGGATATTGTTGTCGTTGGCGCCAGTGAAGAGTCTATGGACTTTCATGCCCGGCGCTCAGCCCATAGCAAGATTTATCGCTACCGGATATTAAATACTCGTCCCCCCAATCCCTTCGAACGTAACTATACGTGGCATTGTATTGCCAAACTGGACACTGCCTTGATGCACCAGGCGGCCCAGGCGGTTGTCGGCACCCATGACTTTTCGGCTTTCCGCGCAACCGGTGGTGCGCCGGTAAGCCCTGTGCGGACAATGTTTGCAGTTTCTTGCCGCGAGCTCGATAACGCCATTATTGAGTTTGAATTTTGGGGAACCGGTTTTTTATATCACATGGTGCGCAACCTGGTGGGGACACTGGTTAAAGTAGGACGGCACCGGCTGACACCGGCTGACTTTGCCGGCATACTGGCGGGCCGTGACCGCCGTGCCGCCGGGATGACGGCACCGCCACAGGGATTATTTCTAGTCGAAGTAAAGTACTAATACAAAGTAGTTTAAAATAATTTTGGGATGGCAAGGGATAACGCTTGACATCTTTTAACTAATTTATTACAATAGTTTTATGAGTTTTTTGCCATGCATTCCATTAGCCCCGGAATTCAAGGTTAAATGACCTTAACTTGTCTCTCAGAATTTTTATTCCTTTAGCTTGTACGAGGAGGATAGACATGAAAACTTTTATGGCAAACCCGGCCGACATAAAACGCAAATGGTATGTTGTGGATGCTGAGGGTCAAACCCTTGGTAGATTGGCCGTTGAAGTCGCGAAAGTTCTTCGCGGCAAAAATAAACCGACTTTTACCCCCCATGTTGATACCGGTGATCACGTAATTGTGGTTAACGCCGATAAAATTGTATTAACTGGCAAGAAACTGGAACAAAAGACTTATTTCCGTCATTCCGGTTATCCTGGTGGTACAACCTTTACCCCTGCCGGCAAAATGCTGGCCGATAAACCGCAACGTGTTATTGAACTGGCTGTTAAGGGCATGCTTCCTAAGAATAGCCTTGGTCGTCAAATGTACCGTAAACTGAATGTTTACGCTGGTGCTAACCATCCGCATTCCGCGCAGCAGCCGGAAGTGCTGGAACTTAATATTAGATAATACCGGAAAGGAGGAACATATATATGGCATTGGTTACTTACTACGGCACAGGTCGCAGAAAAACCTCGGTTGCCAGAGTTCGTCTGGTTCCGGGAGAAGGCAAGATCATCGTTAACAATCGTCAGCTTAATGAGTATTTCGGATTGAAAACCCTTGAGCTGATTGTGACTCAACCGCTTAACATTACCGACACAGTCGGCAAATATGATGTTCTGGCAAAAGTTGAGGGCGGTGGCGTATCCGGACAGGCTGGCGCAGTTCGTCATGGCATTTCCCGCGCACTCTTAAAAGTTGATGGTGAATTCCGCCCGGCTCTTAAGAAAGCAGGTCTCTTAACCCGTGACCCGCGCGAAAAAGAGCGTCGTAAATACGGCCTCAAGAAAGCCCGTAAAGCTTCCCAGTTCTCAAAACGTTAATTTTTACGCGAAACAAACCCCTGCGAACTTTGTGTTCGCAGGGGTTTTATTAATGCAAAAACGATATATTGGATAGTCTGGTATTTAATTTGGAAAATTTAGAATATTTAATTGGTCAAAAATGATTTTAGAAAACGGAAGTAGTCCATAATTTGATCATGTCGGTTCGGTAGTCAGGCTTGTTAGCAATTCATACATTGTCGGAAATAACGTAGCTGTTTTAAGCGCCCGCTTGCCTTTAGTTTGTGGCTTTAACACTAAATGCCATTGCTCATTATCATAATTATTTATTCTATTTAGGGCACGTTCATTGCTAGCAATAATAAGACCGATTTCTTGCATAAGCCTTTCGTCAGGATCCTTAGGTAAGCAGTTAGCAGTGGCGGCTATGCCACTTTGGTTGGACGAAAAAGTTACTATGTATTTTTCCTGGCCAATAATTAAATCACAGACACAGGTATATACAAAATAACCTTCGTTTGGCCGGGATGTGAGGCTGGCCTTTAGGTTCCCACAGGTTGCGATTGCGTTTCGCTGATCTTTTTGCACCTGAAATCCTTTGGTCGTGAAGAAATCTTCAAAATCGTCCAGAGAAAGATTGAATAAATGGTTTACTGTCGCTTCGATTTTAGCATTGAGTTGTGATCCTAAATTAACATTCATTTTCTTTAAATCTGCCAATTGTTTCATTAAATTAATATTCATCTTATCACCTCCCTTCTGAGGTGATAGTTCGACAAAAGGAAACAATTTCCTCTGCGTTGCCTTGATGAAGGACTCATAAAATGACTGAGGGAAAAAGGGATTTTTCTACAGGCAGGGAATTAATTCAGTAGTGAATCGCAACATAATCATGGTTTCATTTAAAGGAGTCTTTGCCAATGCTGAACAACCCCTTATTTACCTGGGAGCTGTTTCCCACAACCCGGATTTCCCTGCTGTTAGCGGCCCTGTTATTCCCCCTGGGGCTGCTTCTGCCTGACTGGTGGGGCTGGGAAAACGGACCGGTTGAAAATACACAGGTACTTATTCTCTGCGCCGGGGCATTTTTTTCCTGGCAGGCCTCACGGCGGCAGAATGACCAGCTTCATACACTGTGGTCATGGACAATTATGATCTGGCTGCTGATGGTAGGACGCGAGCTAAGCTGGGGACGGGTATTTTTTGCGCCAGTGGCCATAGGGTCACAAGGGCCTGTTTTCCCCTCTATTCAGGATGTCTGGTATGGCCCGTATTGTTATCCGGTCCTTACTGTCCTTATGCTTAGCACACTTGTCGGCTTGTGGCGCAACTTTACCTGGGAAAAAATTAAACCCAGACTCCGTATCGCAATAGTCGACTGCAGCCTGTTGTTGCTGGCTGTCCTGGCTTCGCAGCTTGTTTTTGAAAAAAATTTGATTCCTCTATTAAGCCCTTATTCACAAATGCTGGAAGAATTATCTGAATTGATCGCTTACTGGTGTATGGTTAGCATCATGGTGGTCAATAGTTAAAAATTGAGCTGCTTGTTCTGAATCACTGCCAAATAATAAAGGATCTGGTATGGGCCAGATCCTTTATTATTTGGCTAACAAGATCGGGGTTAGCTTCGCTTCCTGCGCCTGGGCAGGGCCGATATAGCTGCTGCGGGCCATTGCCGCAAGCACGACAGCCTGGCGTTGCTTAGCTGCCGCAAAGTCAACATAGGGCGAGGTAAGAGAGGGGGCATTAGGTAATCCTGCCAACAGGGCGCATTCGGCGAGATTTAAATGAAATGGCGGCTTGCCAAAATAAATGGTTGCGGCTTCCCCAATCCCATACGCTCCGGAACCGAAATAGATAGAATTGAGATACATCTCCAGAATTTCCTCTTTGGAATAACACAGCTCAATATCAATCGCCAGGACAAACTCTTCCAGCTTACGGCTCAGGGTACGTTCCTGGGTCAGGAATAAATTTTTGATAAGCTGCTGGGTAATTGTGCTGCCACCTTCAGAATAAGAACCTCTTTGTACATTGACAAGCGTTGCCCTTACAATTCCCTCAATATCAAACCCCATATGCTGATAAAAACGGTTATCCTCAACCGCAATAATGGCCTGTTGCAAAGCCAGCGGCGTATCATTCAGGCTGACATAGCTTTTTTTGTCTAAGGCAGCTTCAACCGCTTTTTTTAGAAATATAATCCGGTGGACCCGCTCCCATATGCTGGCAGCCTCAGACATCGTAGTCGCAGCCTCTATCGGCAGCACCGGAGTTTTGGGAATAACCGAACGCAGCATCAAATCGCCGCCGGCCCACCAAAACGTAGTGGCAAAGATAATGAGCAATAGGGCTAGCAACCGACCAATCCGAACACGTCTACCGTTCATTAGTTTACCTCCTGCAGCATAACCTTTAGCTATATTTTAGCATTTAATCAGCCATTAGAGAATACAGTGTAAATAGCAAAAGGTCATGAAAGCGGGGCGGGGATAACATGCGTATATTGGTGGTACCACGGCGGCGCTTAGTCAGTGCGGTGGTTTTTAGCATTGCCGTAGTAGTGTTAAACCTCCTTACATTGCATTATCTGGTGCTGGATGATATTGAAAATACCAACATGTCGGTTTTGGCCGGCAAAATAGTAGCTATTGATGCCGGCCACGGTGGTATTGATGATGGGGCAAAATGGAATGGTATTGACGAAAAAAATATAAATCTGGCAATTGCCGTGAAATTAGCCAATATCCTGGCCGCCAATGGTGTAACGCCGGTGCTTACCCGGGAAGGTGATATTGATTATTACACGAAAGGAAAAGGCGGTAAACGGAATGATCTGTTAAAACGGGCCGAAATTATTGAAAGCTCGGGCGCAAATGCCTTTATCAGCATCCATTGCAATGCCATCAAAGGGGCTAATTGGTCTGGTGCCCAGGTTTTTTACCATCCCAAACTGGCAGAGAACAAACAATTGGCAGAGACCATGCAGCATGCATTAAAAAATTTTCCTCCAGGCAACAAACGTCAAATCAAGCAGGATTCTGATATTATTATATTGAAATCTGTAAATGTGCCAGGTGTACTTGTTGAAACCGGCTTTATCAGTAATCCGGAAGAGGCTGGGCGTCTTAACAGCGATGCCTATCAGCAAAAGCTGGCCGAGTATATGGCCAAAGCCTTGGCGTATCATTTTAGCCAGAATGTGGGAAGATAAGATGAGACTTGCTTCTACCGAGCCTGCGGGCAAAGGCAGAAGCTTTAGTCGTTCTTATAAGAATGTACCACTAACTCAAGGGAGCGATTATATGGACAACCTGATTGGCTGTGCGCTTATGCCGCATCCGCCGCTCATGATCCCGGAAGTGGGAAAAGACGAATTACATGGAATTAAAACTACTGTTGAAACAGCTAACCAGGTCGCTGAGCTATTAAAAGAAAGCAATCCGCAGACCATTGTCATCATTAGCCCCCATGGGCCGATGTTTGAAGATGCGGTTACCGTCAGCATTCATCCACGACTGCGGGGCAGTATGACCAATTTTGGTGCTGCCGATGTAACCCTCGGCTTTGAGACCGATAATTTATTAATTAAGCATATTATCCGCAGCTGTCAGCGGCTGGGTATTAATTTACTGGAACTCACTGACGATATGGCCAAAAATCACCGTACCTCATTAACCCTGGATCATGGCGCTTTTGTGCCACTTTACTATCTGGCCAAAGCCGGGTTTAAAGGCCAGATAGTAAACTTGTCGGTTGGAATGCTGGCTTACGAGGAGATGTACACCTTCGGGAAAGCCGTGCAGGCGGCTATTGGCAATATGGACAAACGTGTTGCTGTCATTGCCTCCGGCGATTTATCCCATCGTCTGACCCCGGACGCGCCGGCCGGTTATAACCCGCGTGGTGCTGAGTTTGACCATCAGGTGGTGGCCGCCCTTAAAAGTGCGGACGTCAAGGCCTTACTAAACATGGACAGAAAGCTGATTGAAGAGGCTGGAGAGTGTGGACTCAGGCCGATCTTCTTTCTGCTGGGGGTTATGGGCGGTCTTGACGTTGAAGCGACAAAGCTCTCTTATGAAGGACCTTTTGGCGTCGGTTACGCGGTTGCTCTTTATAAAATAAAAGGGAAAAAATAAAGAGGTGTCACCATGGGGGAAGAACATAAAGTACCGGCTCTGGCCCGGGAAAGTCTGACCTATTATCTGCATTATGGCCGGCTGATGGATAAACCGGCTGTCCTGCCTGAGGTTTTATCAGGCCGGGCCGGGGCCTTTGTATCCTTTAAAAAAGGCGGGCACCTGCGTGGCTGCATTGGTACTTTTGCTCCAACCCGACCGACGATAGCGGAAGAAATTATTCAAAACGCCGTAAGTGCCGGGACGGAGGACCCGCGTTTTCCACCTATTGCCTTATCCGAAGTACCGGACCTTGAAATCTCCGTCGATATCCTGGCGGCGCCGGAGCAGATTGACAGTATCGAGGCGCTGGACCCCAAACAGTTTGGTGTTATTGTGCGCACAGGCCGGCGTTCCGGGCTGCTGCTGCCTGATCTGGCAGGCGTTGATACTGCCGCCGGGCAAGTGGCGATTGCCAGAGAAAAAGCCGGAATAGGCCCGGACGAAGCGGTTGAATTATACCGCTTTTCCGTGACCAGGTATAAGTAGGGCAAGGCAGGTGAAACATGTGCGCGAGGCTCTTTATTACCGGCAGCACAACAAGGATATTGCCTGCAGCCTGTGTCCCCAAGGGTGCATTATTCCGGCCGGGCAGACCGGTTTATGCCGGGTACGCCAAAATACGGGCGGTACCCTATACAGCCTGAATTATGCCCAGGCTACAGCCCAGGCGCTTGACCCTATCGAAAAGAAACCCCTTTACCATTTTTATCCTGGCAGCAATATCCTGTCCCTTGGGACCTGGGGCTGCAATTTTTCCTGCCGGTTCTGCCAAAACTGGACGATTGCCCACGGCAGTCCACCGGTAACCCGCCTGCTGCCAGCGGCGGCAGCGGCCCTGGCCGGCCAACTGACAGGCAAGGGGAATATCGGCATAGCCTATACCTATTCAGAGCCCAGTGTCTGGTATGAATATGTCCTGGATACCGCCGGTCTGGTACAGGCCGCCGGCCTTAACAATGTATTGGTTACTAACGGTTTTATCAACCCGGAGCCCTTACAGCAGTTGCTGCCCTATATTGCGGCCATGAATATTGATGTCAAGGCCTTTAACAATCAATTTTACCGGCAAATATGTGCCGGCGGGCTGGAACAGGTTAAACAGACTGTCGAACTGGCCGCCCGGCACTGCCATGTAGAGGTCACCACCCTGATTGTGCCGGGTCTTAATGACTCGGAGGCCGAAATCCGGGCGTTATCTGAATGGCTGGCAGGCATTAGTGCTGATATACCGCTGCACCTCTCCCGCTATTTCCCAAACTATAAGCTGGATATTCCGCCCACCCCTGTCAGCACCCTGGAGCAGGCCTGCACGATTGCCCGCCAGGCGCTCAACTATGTGTACCCCGGCAATACGGGCGGCCAGGGTGCGGCAACCTATTGCCGGTCCTGTGGTTATCAGGTCATTGACCGCCTGCAGGGTATTAGCCGGTTAAACGCAAAAAACTGCCCCCAGTGCGGGCGCAGCATACCGATTACCGGCGAAGTCAGGTTTTGAAGGCGGGAGGCTAACGGCGAAAATCTGGGGCTTCCTTTTTTCTTTTCTGCCCAGTATACCAATATATTACAATCGCAGCAATTAAGGCGAGCAGGCCGATGCTCAGGTAGCCAAGCTCAGCGCCTATAGCCAGCAGAACTTGCCACTGCGGTCCCAGCAATAGGCCTAACCCTACGGCCAGCGTGCACCACACCGCGATCCCGGCGGCTGTATGCAGGAGGAAGGGTATGAACCTCATATTGAGCAGACCGGCAGCAATGCTGATTTTGGTGCGGACAACCGGTAACTGACGCCAGGCAATAATAATCCGGGGGCCGTAACGGACAAAAACGGCCCCCAGCTTATCGATATAAACCGGTGAGAGGCCGAAAACACGGCAAAACCGGTTGAGGAAAGGGCGGCCGCCCTGCCTGGCCACAACATAGATGCATAAGGAGCCCAGCACACTGCCAAGCCAGCCGGCAAATACAGCAGCCGGGAAACTAAAAATGCCCTTGTACACCATAAAGCCGGCAAAGCCCAGTACCAGTTCACTGGGGACAGGCAGGCACATGCCTTCCAGCAGCATGGCCACACCAACCGCTCCATAGCTGTATTGCTCAATAAGTCCAAGCAGGGGACTAAGATCGATCATCATAGGTACCTCGAAAAATTAATGTATACAAAACACGAAAATGCTTGCATTAATATTCATATATAATGTATTATTATAACATACAAAGGAGTGAGGCCGATGAAAATAAGCATTATAGGCGCAACCGGCTACACCGGTGCGGAACTGTTGCGGATTCTGGCATCCCACCCGGCGGCTGAAGTACTTTATATTACCTCTGAAAGCCAGCCCGGTACTGCCATTAATGAAATATATCCCCATTTTACACGATTTTACGGCAAAAAACTAGCAAGTTTAGCTGAGCTGGAGCAGATAGCAACGCAGAGCGAGGTTTTATTTATCGGTTTGCCTCATGGTCATGCCATGGAGGTGGGCCGCAAGGCAACAGCCGCTAATCCGGGCATAAAGATTATTGATCTTGGCGCCGATTACCGGTTTAAGGATCATACGGTATATGAACAATGGTATAAAGTTCCCCATACCCACCGGGAAGCGCACGCCGTCTACGGCTTGACAGAATTAAATCGCAGCCAGGTCCGCGACGCGTCAATTATCGGTAATCCCGGCTGCTACACAACAGCCAGCATACTGGCCCTGGCACCGCTGGTGCAGCACCGGCTGATCGAACTGAACAGCATCATCGTTGATGCAAAGTCCGGGGTTTCCGGCGCCGGCCGGGGTTTGAACCTGGGTTCGCACTTTACCGAGGTATTTGAGAACGTTAAGGCTTACAATGTCGCCGGCCACCGCCATACGCCGGAAATTGAAGCGGTGTTGGGCGAACTGGCCGGCGAAGACCTTGTGATTAGCTTTACACCCCACCTGATCCCGGTGGCAAGAGGCATTTTAAGCACCTGCTATGCTACGATGAAAAACGGTGTCACAGCCGAGGCTGTTGACGCGGCCTACCACTCGCTGTATGGTGACGAATATTTTATCCGGCTGTTAGGGCCGGGCGGGTATCCTGCCACCAAAAACACCCGGGGCACCAATTTCTGCGACCTGGGCTGGCATATAGACAAACGAACCGGCCGGGTAGTTGCCGTTGCCGCTATTGATAACCTGGTTAAAGGGGCAGCCGGTCAGGCCGTGCAAAATATGAATGTATTGTTTAAACTTGAAGAATGGACCGGGTTGGACAATGCGCCCCTGTATCCATAGGAGGGAACTGTAATGTTGACTAAAATCACCGGTGGCATTACCGCGCCACAAGGATTTAAAGCAGCCGGTGTCCATGCCGGCATAAAAAAGAATGGCAAAGAAGATGTGGGCATTATCTATAGCACCGTACCTGCCGCCGCCGCCGCTCAGTTTACCACCAACAAGATGGCTGCGGCACCGGTGTTCGTCTCCCGCCAAGCGGTGACCCGGGGTAAAGCCCGCGCCATTGTTATCAATTCCGGTTGTGCCAATGCCTGTACCGGCGACCAGGGGTTGATTGATGCGCAGACAATGGCTCATACCACAGCCACAGCCCTCGGCCTGGATGACTGCGAGGTGTTGGTGGCTTCCACCGGGGTCATCGGTGTTAATCTGCCAATGCCTAAAGTTATTAACGGCATTACCCAGGCTGCCGGCAGTTTAAGTGAGGCTGGCCATGAAGCGCTGCTAGCCGCAATTATGACTACCGATACCTTTGCCAAGTCCTGTGCCTATCAATTTACGCTTAACGGCAAAACCTGCACAATCGCCGGCATTGCCAAAGGGGCAGGCATGATTCATCCGAATATGGCGACAATGCTGAGTTTTATTACCACCGATGCCGCCATTGACTCCTTAATTCTGAAGCAGGCGCTGAGCCAGGCGGTTGAGCTGTCCTTTAATATGATTACTGTCGATGGTGATACCAGCACCAATGATATGGTGGCGGTGATTGCCAACGGGGAGGCCGGCAATGAGCCGGTTACGGCCACTGACAGCCAATGCTACCAGGAATTTTATACAGCCCTAAAAACCGTGTGTACCGAACTGGCCCAGCTGATTGTACGGGACGGGGAAGGGGCGACTAAGTTTCTGGAGATTAATGTTACCGGGGCGGTGTCGTTTGCAGAAGCAAAATGTGCTGCTATGGCCATCGCCAAGTCCCCGCTGGTCAAAACTGCCTTTTTCGGCCAGGACCCAAACTGGGGGCGTATCTTATGCGCGGCCGGTTATTCCGGTGCCCAGAGTCAGCCGGATAAGACCTCGCTGGTTATCGGCGGTCTAACCATTGTTGTTGATGGCCAGGGTGCTGTCGGTTTTGATACCGAGAAACTTAAAGCCGTCATGGCTGCCAAGGATATTGTCGTGACTCTCGATCTGGGGTTGGGGACAGCGGCGGCAACGGTATGGACCTGTGATTTTTCCTATGAATATGTCAAGATTAACGGGGAATATACCACCTGATGTCATGGGGGAACGGTTCTCCCGATACAAATTGTTTGTGTAAGAAGAACCGTCCCCGTGGCAGCGTGACAGCAATAGCAAGGCGAAAATGGGAAGGGATGATGAAGATGATTAATTCGGTAGAAAAAGCGGCTGTACTTATTGAAGCGCTGCCCTATCTGCAGCGGTTTGCCGGCAATACGATTGTCATTAAATACGGCGGCAACGCTATGCTCAATGAGGAACTCAAAAAAAATGTAATGCAGGACATTATCTTTCTTAAATACGCCGGTATCCGGCCAGTGGTTGTCCACGGCGGCGGACCGGAGATTACCGGGATGCTTAAGAAGCTTGGCAAGGAAACAAGTTTTGTCAGCGGTCTTAGAGTCACCGATGCCGAGGCTGTAGAGATTGCGGAGATGGTGCTTGTTGGTAAAATCAACAGTGAAATCGTTAAGCTGTTAAACTTCCTCGGGGCCAAAGCGGTTGGCCTGAGCGGCAAGGATGCCGATCTGATTATTGCCTCCAAGCATCTGGCTAAGGTTCGTGAGAATGGTCAAATCAAAGAGGTAGATATCGGCTTTGTCGGCGATGTGCTGAAATTAAATACCGGTATTGTTGAGAAACTGCTGGATCAGGGCTATATACCGGTTATTTCACCGATTGGTGTCGGCAAAGACGGGGCTACGTACAACATTAACGCCGACTATGTGGCCGGTGAACTGGCGGCTGCCCTGGGGGCTGAAAAACTGGCCCTGATTACTGACGTGGAAGGTATTTATCGCGATTACAGTGATAAGAGCACCTTTGTTTCCACCCTGTCTTTGGCTGAAGCACAGGAAATGATTAAATCAGGCAGTATTGAGGGCGGGATGATTCCCAAGGTAGAGGCGTGCGTAAAAGCACTGGCAGCCGGGGTGGCCAAGACCCATATTATTGATGGCCGCAAACCGCACTCGCTGCTGCTGGAAATATTCACCACCGAGGGGATCGGGACCGAAGTGGTTAAATACAGGAGGTATATCAGTGGATAAGCAAACTGTAATTGAGATTGACAACGCCTGCTATATGCCGGTATTTGCCCGCTATCCCATTGTTCTCAGCCATGGCGAAGGTCCTTATGTTTATGATAACGAAGGCCGCAAATACATAGATTTTCTGGCCGGCATTGCGGTTAATGTTCTGGGCCATGCCCATCCTAAGCTGGTGTCGGCGGTGGCTGAACAGGCCGGCAAGCTGATTCACTGCTCAAATCTTTACTATACTGAGGCGCAGGCAACCCTGGCCCGGACCCTGGTAACAGCCAGCGGCCTCGGCAAAGTATTTATCGGCAACAGCGGCGCCGAAGCCAACGAAGGGGCCATTAAGCTGGCCCGCAAATACGGCAAGGCAATTCAGGCCGATAAGGTGCAAATCATCACGGCCGAGCAGTCTTTTCACGGACGGACGCTGGCGACATTGACTGCTACGGCCCAGCCTAAATACCAGCATGGCTACGAGCCGCTGCCAGGCGGATTTACTCATGTACCGTTTAATGATATTGCGGCCCTTGAAGCCCTGATATCTGATAAAACCTGTGCCGTAATGCTGGAACCCATCCAGGGTGAAGGCGGGGTTAATCTGCCGGACCCGGATTACTTTAAAAAAGTGCGGGCCCTGTGCGACAAGTACGGCGCGCTCTTAATCCTGGACGAAATTCAGACCGGCGTCGGCCGTACCGGCAAGATGTTTGCGTATGAGCATTTGGGCATTATACCTGATATAGTTACCCTGGCCAAAGGATTAGCCGGCGGAGTGCCGATCGGCGCCTTTATCGCCACCGACAAGGTTGCTGCTGCCTTTGGGCCTGGCGACCATGGCTCTACCTTTGGCGGCAACCCGCTGGCCTGCGCCGCTGCCAATGCGGTTTTGGACACCCTTAAGAATGAAAAGCTGCTGGCCAATGCCCAGGCAATGGGTGAATACCTGATGGCCCGGCTTAACCAGCTCAGGGAAAAATATCCGGCTCTGATCAGCGAGGTCCGTGGCCAGGGGCTGATCATTGCTGCCCAACTCACCCAACCGGGGCGGGATATTGTTAACAGCTGCATGAACCAGGGGGCCATTATCAACTGCACCGCCGGCGATGTACTCCGGTTTGTACCGCCGCTGATTATCAACAAAGGTCATGTGGACGAATTGACCGCCATATTAGATAAAACACTGGCGGCTGTACAACTTTAATCATGGGGGAGTGTATGAGGTATGAGCCTTAAAGGAAAAGACTTTCTATCAGTACATCATTTAACTGTTGATGAGATATATCAAATTTTCGATTTTGCCAGGATCTTGAAAGCTAAGCAAAAAGCCGGTGAACCGCACCCGCTGTTAAAAGGCAAAACCCTGGGCATGATCTTCCAGAAATCATCGACCCGTACCCGGGTATCGTTTGAGGTTGGTATGTGGCAGCTCGGCGGTTCGGCGCTGTTTCTTTCCTCCAACGATATGCAGATTGGACGGGGCGAGCCGGTCAAGGATACAGCCCGGGTATTGTCCCGTTATGTTGACGGTATTATGATCAGGACCTTCTCGCACCTGGAGGTGGAAGAACTGGCCGAATATGCCACAGTACCTGTTATTAATGCCCTGACCGACCTGCTGCACCCCTGCCAGGCCATGGCTGATATTTTTACCGCCCTGGAACATAAAGGCGAGCTGAAAGGACGTAAGCTGTGTTATATTGGCGACGGCAACAATATGGTCAACTCGCTCCTGCATATCTGTGCCAAGGTCGGTATGGACATCAGTGTGGCGACGCCGGCCAACTATGCGCCTGATGCCACCATTGTCGAGCAGGCCGCGGTGGACGCCAAACTGTCAGGCAGTAAAATAACCATTCTCGATGATCCGTTTGCTGCGGCTAAAGATGCGGATGTGTTATATACCGATGTATGGGCCAGTATGGGCAAAGAGGGCGAGCAGGCCATCCGCAAACAGGCTTTTGCCGGCTTCCAGATTAACAATGCCCTCCTGCAGGCGGCCAAAAAAGACACGATCGTTATGCACTGTCTGCCGGCCCACCGCGGTGAGGAAATTACCGACGATGTCATCGAAGGTCCGAACTCGGTGGTATTTGATGAGGCGGAGAACCGCTTACACGTGCAAAAAGCCATAATGGCCCTGTTGATGGCTGATTAGCATAGTACAATAGAACTTGTTATAAACGCCCATCTGCTTCGTTGCTCCTCAAAACGATTGCTTGCGTACGCCAGTACGCGGCGCTGCCCGTTTTTCCGGTGCGCCTCGCATCTGGACATTTCTAACAAGTTCCGGCAGCTCATGACTTTTTGGTACGGGGTACGCGGGCAGGCGGGGTGTGTTGCGGAGACGTTCTCGTGGCACATACGGTAACAACGCACTTTTCATTTCCTTTACCATATAGACAATTTCACCCGGTTCCTGTAAACTTTACAATAGGAAAACCTGGGATACCATATCGACATAGGAGGCAATTTATAATGAGCGAAATCAAAAAGGTGGTTCTGGCCTACTCCGGTGGCTTGGATACCTCGGTTATTATTCCCTGGCTGAAAGAGAACTATCATTGCGAGGTCATTGCGATGTGCGCTGATGTCGGACAGGGCGATGAACTGGCCCCGGTCCGGGAAAAGGCGATTAAATCCGGGGCCAGCAAGGTATATATCGAAGATTTGACGGCTGAGTTTGTGGAAGACTATGTCTGGCCAACCCTCAAAGCCGGTGCCGTATATGAAGGCAAATACCTGCTGGGAACCTCGTTTGCCCGGCCGATCATTGCCAAGGCCCTTGTGGACATTGCCCTGAAAGAAGGCGCTGACGCCATCTGCCACGGGGCGACAGGCAAAGGCAACGACCAGGTCCGCTTCGAACTGACTGTCAAAGCCCTGGCTCCTCACCTTAAAATTATTGCTCCCTGGCGGTTGTGGGACATCCGTTCCCGCGAAGATGCGATCGATTATGCGGAAAAGCACGGTATTCCTGTGCCTGTTTCCAAAGCCCGCCCCTACAGCATGGACCGCAATATCTGGCATCTGAGCCATGAGGGTGCTGATCTGGAAAACCCGGCTAATGAACCGGCCGATGATGTGTACCTGATTACCACCCCGCCGGAAAAAGCACCTGATAAACCGCTCTACATTGAGGTAGGTTTCGAAAAAGGTATTCCAGTATCTGTTGACGGCGTCAAACTGGACGCAGTAGCGCTTCTCACCAAACTCAATGAGATTGGTGCTGCTAATGGTATTGGTATTGCCGATATCGTCGAAAACCGTCTTGTTGGTATGAAATCCCGTGGCGTCTATGAAAATCCCGGTGGAGCGATCTTATATTTTGCTCACCGCGAATTGGAATACCTGACCTTGGACCGGGCAACCATGCATTATAAAGAACAGGTTGCGATTAAATATGCTGAACTGGTGTATGACGGCATGTGGTTTGCCCCCCTCCGTGAAGCACTTGATGCATTTGTGGATTCTACACAACAGACTGTTACCGGCACTGTCCGGATGAAACTCTACAAAGGCAACATCATGAGTGCCGGCGCGAAATCGCCATACTCGCTCTACAATGAAAAAATTGTAACCTTTGGCGATAGTGAAGAATTATATAATCATGGTGATGCCGAGGGCTTTATTAACCTCTTTGGCTTGCCGCTCAAGGTTCGGGCCATGATGAAAGCTGAGGCTAAGAAAACCAATGAGTAAATTGTGGGGCGGACGTTTCGCCAAAAACACAGATGTTATGGTGGAGGAGTTTACCTCCTCCATTTCTTTTGACAGCCGCATGTACCGGCAGGATATTGCCGGCAGCATTGCCCATGCCGGCATGCTTGCCCAATGCGGCATCATCAGCCAGGACGATGCGAAACTGATTACCGATGGCTTAAAGGGTATCCTGGCCGATATTGAGGCAGGCAACTTCAGCTTTGAGGTGTCCCTTGAGGATATCCACATGAATATTGAAAAACGCCTGACCGAGCGCATCGGTCCGGCCGGCGGCCGCTTGCATACTGCCCGCAGCCGCAATGACCAGGTGGCGCTTGATACCCATATGTATGTGCGGGAGCAGGTGGCCGAGATTGGCGGGCTGTTATTTGACCTTGAGCAGGCCGTGCTCGACATTGCCCATAAATATCCGGAGACAATCATGCCCGGCTATACCCATCTCCAGCGGGCCCAGCCCATCCTGTTCGCGCATCACATGCTGGCTTATTTCTTTATGTTTGAGCGTGATTTCCGGCGTCTGGGCGGTGTGTGGGAGTCTGCGGATATTATGCCCCTCGGCGCCGGGGCCCTGGCCGGCACCACTTTTCCCATCGACAGGCAGCTTGTCGCCAGTGAACTGGGCTTTGGCCGCATTTACGAGAACAGCATTGACGCCGTCAGCGACCGGGACTATATCCTGGAATTCCTGTCGTTTGCCTCCATTCTGATGATGCATTTGAGCCGGCTTAGTGAAGAGATTATTTTGTGGTCGTCAACCGAGTTCTCTTTTATTGAACTGGACGATGCTCATTGCACCGGTTCGAGTATAATGCCGCAAAAAAAGAATCCTGATGTTGCCGAGTTGGTACGTGGCAAAACCGGCCGTGTGTTCGGGCACCTGATGGCCATGCTGACGGTGGCAAAAGGTCTCCCCCTTGCATACAACAAAGATTTGCAGGAGGATAAAGAAGGGTTGTTTGATACCATTGACACGGTAAAATTCAGCCTCACCGTGTATGCGGCCATGCTGCGCGGCCTCAAGGTGAATTCCGGTACCATGCGGCAGGCGCTGAAAACTGATTTTTCCAATGCCACCGATATGGCGGATTATCTTGTTAAAAAGGGGCTGCCGTTCCGGCAGGCGCATGAAGTTGTCGGTAAATGTGTAGCCTATTGCTTAAGTGAGCACAAAACACTGGCAGATTTAAGCCTGACCGAGTTTCAACAGTTTTCGCCCCTGTTTGACATGGATATTTTAGAGGCCATTACCATCGAAACCTGTGTTGCCGCCCGGAATTCTTTTGGTGGAACATCGCCCGCTCAGGTTGGACAGGCTGTGTCTACTGCTAAGTCCATTATGGAGAAACAACAAAAACACCTTGACATGTATACAAAAATCAAACTATAATATCCATAAATATACAACCCAAGGAGGCCTGTTAACATGACTGATATCGCTGTTACACTGGCTGATAAACGTGGCACACTCCCTGCAGATGACAAGCTTGGTTTTGGCAAAATTTTTACCGACCACATGTTTGTCATGGATTATGAATCAGGCAAAGGCTGGTTTAATGCCCGCATTGTTCCGTATGGTGATTTTGATATTTCGCCGGCAGCTATGGTGCTGCATTACGGACAAGCCATTTTTGAAGGCATGAAAGCTTTCCGCACGGAAGATAACCGCATCGTCGTGTACCGCCCTGTTGATCATCTCAAACGATTCAACAATTCAGCTGACATTTTAAGCATCCCGCAAATGGATGTTGATTTATTGCATGCCGGTTTGAATAAACTGATTGAAATTGACAAGGACTGGGTGCCGCAGGCGCTGGGAACGTCGCTGTACATTCGTCCCTTTGTTATTTCGGTGGATCCCTTCGTCGGTGTGAAAGTTGCTGATGAATACAAGCTGCTTATTATCCTCTCGCCTGTCGGCGCTTACTACGCTTCCGGCTTTAAACCTGTCAAAATCAAGGTGGAAGAACATTTTGTGCGGGCAGTCAAGGGCGGCCTGGGTGAAGCTAAGACACCGGCCAATTACGCCGCCAGCCTTAAGGCCTCAGAAGAAGCCAAAAAAGAGGGTTATACCCAGGTTTTGTGGCTTGATGCGCTGGAACAAAAATACATTGAAGAAGTCGGTACGATGAATATCTTCTTCAAGATTGATGATGAGATTATTACCCCCGAACTAAACGGCAGTATTCTCAATGGCATTACCCGCCGTTCTGTCATTCAGGTGGCTCAGGACTGGGGCATGAAAGTGACAGAACGCCGTATTTCGATTGATGAGGTATATGCTGCCCATGCGGAGGGCCGCCTGCAGGAAGTATTTGGTTCAGGGACGGCGGCAGTCATCTCCCCGGTAGGCGAGTTAGCCTGGAACGGCAAAAATATTGTCATTAACAATAACCAGACCGGGCCAACCTCCCAAAAGCTGTTTGACTATATTACCAGTATCCAGCAAGGCCGCGTAGCCGACAAATTTGGCTGGATAGGCGAAGTAACCAAACTATAATTTTGTAGTCCCGAATTGGATAATAACGGAAAGATCAGGCTTGTGCTGTGGGCACAAGCCTGATCTGGTCTTACGATACTAGGACTTTTACTTTATTTTTTTATAATGGACAATTAACTAAAAGGTTTTCCTGATATTGGGTAGAATAGAATTATAGTTATATTGGAATTTTAACTCCTGTTTGAGGTGTTTAGCATGTTATTGCAAATACGGGGAATAATCTCTACAATTAGTTTCCTGGATATTATCGACATCGTTATTGTGGCCTATTTTTTATACAAACTCTATATTATGATCAGCGGAACCCGGGCTGTGGCCTTATTGAAAGGCCTTGTGGTTCTGTTGCTGGCTACGCTTATCAGCAAATGGCTGGAGCTCAATGTGATCAACTGGCTGCTGCAAAAGACCATGACGGTTGTGCTTGTGGCCCTGCCGGTTGTTTTTCAGCCAGAGCTAAGGCGGGCCCTTGAGCATCTGGGACGGGGCCGCTTCTTCCACAACAGTGCGCAGCTGAATGCGGAGGAGAAGGCAAGCCTGTTTGACGAGTTGGGGAGAACGGTCACAGACCTGTCGAAAAACAAGATTGGGGCGTTAATGGTCCTGGAACGGGAAACCGGGCTTAATGATTACATTGAAACAGGCATTAAAGTTGATGGTTTGGTTTCAAGTGAATTTTTAATTAATATTTTTATTCCCAATACCCCCCTGCATGATGGGGCTGTCGTTATCCGCGGTAACCGGGTACAGGCGGCGGGCTGCCTATTGCCGCTGTCTGATGACCGCAGCCTTAATAAGGAACTTGGTACAAGACACCGGGCGGCGATTGGCATCAGCGAGCAAACCGATGCGGTTGTTATTATTGTCAGCGAAGAGACCGGTATTATTTCACTGGCCAGGGGTGGCAGACTGCACCGGTATATGGATGCCGAAAAGCTTAAGGAACAACTCGCACCGCTATTTATCGCGAAAAGCACTTCCCTTAGCGATCTATTCAGCTGGAGGCCGTCATAATGTTTGATAAGTTTTTTAAATCACCGGGAGAAACAAAAAACATTACGCCCAAGATCCTGGCCGTCATCCTGGCGATTGTGTTATGGCTGTATGTTATTAATGAGCAAAATCCCCCTATTGAATCTTCGTTTACCATTCCGTTGGAAGTCCGCAATGCCGCCACTTCCTACGTTGTTGTCGATGCGCCTGATTCAGTCCGGTTAAAGATACGCGGTCCCCGCAGCATCGTTGCCGGCGTACTCAATAAGGATCTTAAGGCTTATATTGACATTAAAGGTCTGACTGAAGGCCGGCATAATATTAAGGTGAGTGCCGCCATCCCGTCCAGCCTGGAATTGGTCGAGGTCAATCCGGATAAAGTTCAATTCAGGCTTGATACCACCGTGAGCCGCCAGGTACCGGTTGAGGTCAGACTGACCGGTGCTGCCGCCAAAGGGTCGGTAGTGGGCAAGCCGGTGGCGGCCTATGAACAGGTGACAATTGAAGGGCCCAAAAATATCGTCGGTACTGTGGAAAAGGTGATTGCTTCTGTTGACTTGGCAGGAAAAAACGCTGAGTTTACGGT
>JAEWGR010000039.1 GCA_023388195.1 Bacillota bacterium | reverse complement strand
ATTCTGGTTGTGCTGTTTACAGCCACCTGGCTTTGCCGGCCGCTGAAAGCGCTGGAAGCGGCCGCCAATGGTATTGCGGAAGGTGACCTGACGGTAACTAACATAGAGGTGCATTCCGGCGATGAATTGGAACAGCTGTCCCATATATTTGAGGCCATGGTCGGCAACCTGCGCAGCCTGGTACAGCAAATCAATCATTCGGCAGAGCAGGTAGCCGCCTCATCGCAGCAGTTAACAGCCAATGCGGAACAATCGGCCCAAGTAGCAGGCCAGGTGGCGGCTTCTGTTACCGACACGGCCCAGGGGGTCGATTGCCAGGTCGCTACGGTAGACAACGCGCTGCAGTTAGTGGAAGCCATTGCCGCCACGGCCCGGCAGGAAGCAGGTAAGACCGAAGCTTCCCTGGCTATTGCCGATCAGGCCGTTGCGGCGGCGGCCACCGGCAATAAGGCTGTGGATACCGTCGTCAGTCAGATGAATCATATCCGGGATACGGTGGAAAGCTCGGCCCGGGTTGTTGCCGATCTGGGTGAACAGTCCAAGGAAATTGGGCAGATTGTGGCCACCATTTCCGGGATTGCCGCTCAAACCAATCTCCTGGCCCTGAACGCCGCAATCGAAGCGGCGCGGGCCGGTGAACAGGGCCGGGGCTTTGCCGTAGTGGCCGAGGAGGTTCGCCGGCTGGCCGAACAATCGCAGGAGGCAGCCAAACAGATTGCCGCCCTTATCGGCGATATCCAGGGCAAGACTGAGCAGGCAGTACTCGCTATGGCTGCCGGTACACAGGAAGTGAGGCACGGTTCTGAGGTGGTGGATCAGGCCGGACAATCCTTCCTTGCTATTGACAGACATATCCAGGCGGTTGCAGATATTACCCGGGGAACTGCCGGCGGGATGAAACAACTGGTGGGCAGCAGCCGGCAGGTGGTGGAGTCCATTCGCGGGATTGAGCAGATCAGCAGGGAGATTTCCAGCCAAACGCAAACGATTTCTGCCGCTTCGGAAGAACAGTCGGCATCGATGGAAGAGATTGCGGCTTCCAGCCAGCACCTGGCCCAACTTGCAGAACAATTGCAACATGCGGTCAACCGGTTTAAGCTATAGGTAAGCAGTAGGAATTATTAGGAGGCAAAGCCATGGCGGTTAGTGGTATTATTCTGGCCGGCGGCCGCAGTTCCCGGATGGGGCGGGACAAAACGCTGCTCTCGATTAATAATGAAACACTTATCGAGCGGACGCTAAAAAAGCTGGCCGGGGTTGTGGATGAAATTATTATTGCCAGCAATCATACGGAAAAATATAATTTCAGCGGTGTTGCCGAGGTACCTGATCATTATCCGGGGCTGGGGCCGCTGGCTGGTCTGCATGCCGGCCTGGTAGCGGCACGATATCGGTACGCTTTCGTGGTTTCCTGCGATATGCCGCTGTTTACAGGCGACCTGGCCAGCTACCTGCTGGACCGGAGAAGCGGGTATGATGTTATAGTGCCGGTAATACGGCAGCGGTGGGAACCCCTGTGCGCCGTATATTCCCGCCGCTGTATTGGTCCTGTCGAGCAGTGTTTGCAGAGCGGGGTAAGCCAGGTATATCAGTTCTATCCCCAGGTACGGGTTCTTAAGATTGGCGAAGCTGAATTACAGCCGGTCGGGAATCCGGAAGAACTGTTCTGCAATCTTAATACACCGGGCGACCTGGCCCGGCTTGATCAGAACGGGCGGTATGTGAAACAAGCGTACGGGGCATTGCCGGCAGCGGGAGGAATAGAAGATGAATAATCAGGATACGCCGGTAATATCCTTTGTAGCCAAATCGGGAGCAGGCAAGACAACCCTGCTGGAAAAGGTTATAAAAAGACTGAAGGAACATGGCATCCGGCTTGCGGTTATAAAACACGATGCTCACCAATTTGACATGGATAAGCCGGGCAAAGACACCTGGCGGCTGGCACAGGCGGGGGCAGATATTACGGCTATTTCTTCACCGGCCAAAGTCGCGGTTATCGAAAAAGTTGGCGACGAAAAACAGCTTGATGAAATAATCGGTATGATTTCTCCTGTCGATCTGGTCCTTACCGAAGGCTTTAAACAGGGTAACAAGCCAAAGATCGAGGTATTCCGGTCGGCGGCGCATCAAGAGCTGCTGTGTAATGCCGGTGAATTATTGGCTATCGCCAGTGATGTTAAGTGGGAAATGGGTGTTCCCTGTTACGATATTAATGATATTGCCGGCATCACCGGCGAGGTTTTACGGTATATGCGAGACTTTTCAACCGCTGCCGCTGCTGGCAATAGGCGTCTGCCATTTTAAAAGCAGGCTGTCTGCGCCTTATTAATACCGTCAGCGCCGCCGGGGGTTGCAACAGCAGCACCTTAGCGGCTGCTGTTTAGGGAGAGGGTTATTGTGCGATACGAAGGCAATATTTACAGCCCCCATATAGCCGGGGATGATTATATCCTGCAGTGTACGATCGGGTGCAGTCATAATCAATGCACATTTTGCTATATGTATAAAGACAAGCAATACCGTGTCCGTGAACTCAATGAGATTCTGGCAGATATTGAGCTTGCGAAAGAACATTACGGTGATGTGAACAAGATATTCCTTGCTGATGGTGATGCCTTGACTATGCCGGCCAAGGATTTAATAACGATTTTACAACATCTCTATGCTGCCTTTCCCGGTCTTACCTATGTGGGTGTTTACGCCAGTGCCGCCAGTATACTGAGTAAAACGCTGAGCGAATTGCAGGAACTGCAAAAACATGGCTTGGTTGAGGCGCATCTGGGGGTAGAAAGTGGCGATGAGGAAACTCTGCAGGCGATTCACAAGGGGGTTAGCGTTCAGGCCATGGTGCAGGCCGGGAAAAAGGTCAGGCAGGCCGGGATCAACCTGTTTATTACCGTAATTTTGGGGTTGGCCGGAAGAACTCCGCAAGCGGAGGCCCATGCCCGGAATACGGCGCAGATTTGCAATCAGATACAACCGGATTACATTGGAATGTTGACCATAATTGTACAACCGGGAACCGAACTTTATGAAAAAATGCAAAGAGGGGAGTTCGAAGTTCCAACAGATATGGAAGTATTAGAGGAAATGCGGCTAATGATTCGGGGTATGGCGTTAAAAAATACGGGCATTACCTCAATACATCCCTCTAATTGTATCTATCTGGATAATGTGTTGCCTGATGGCAAGGATGAACTTTTACAAACCCTTACCCGGGTTATAGATGGTAAAGATATTTCACTGCTTCGTTCCCGGAATACAGAAAGGGTATAGGGGGAAACAACCACGATTTATCTAGGTATAAATAGGATAAATGAATCAGGCTGCCTGTCTGCCGGCAGCCTGATTTTGTATGGGTATGTAAATATTGTGCAAATTTATTGAAATAGTAACTATATCAGCTTAAAATTAAATCAGTGAAGAAGCTCTGAACCGCCAAGAAGATCACACGGAGAAGTGTGCGAATTCTATCAGGAGTATTTTACCGTCGCTTTACCCAGGCGTCGTTTTCATAGCCTCTGCTCTCCCAGTAGCCGATATGTGGCTCCTGAATTAATTCGATGGCATTTAACCATTTGACTCCCTTATAGGCGTACATTTGGGGGATGAGTAACCGTGCCGGGCCGCCCAGGTCAGAGGGAATGGGCTCTCCATCAATTAACACGGCCACCATGACATCGTTCATCAGTGCCT
Organism: Bacillota bacterium; assembly: GCA_023388195.1. GTDB lineage: Bacteria > Bacillota > Negativicutes > Sporomusales > Sporomusaceae > Sporomusa. Next base: position 12,452 of record JAEWGR010000039.1, on the reverse strand, counting down.
GCTCCAGGCTTAATGCACTTGTATAGACCCGGTCACCTGAATAGAATTTAACATACTGGGCGGCGGGTTGTAAGCCGGCCTGAGCCAGCAGCCGGGACAGCGGAATTCCCTCAAAGGTACAATGGGTTACAGTCCAGCCGGTAATGCAATAAAAATCACTAACCTGCACCTGGCGTGGGATAGCGAGAAACTTTTCCCAGGTCAGAGTCAGGGGGGTATCCACTAAGCCATAGACCCTGAATTGCCAGCTGGCGGAGGTCGTACAGGGAATCGGCGTAACGGTGAAGACCTCGAAGCGTCCTTGATAACCGCCGCCAATGGGGGGAACTGAGCCAAGTGACGGCACCGGCTGCGGGTCCATTTGATTGCAGTCTTTGTATTTACCCTTTACCCCAGGCTGCGTAGTATCCTGATTAAAAAGAAACCATTTCGCCAATATCAGGCCACTGAATAAAGCACCGGCAGAAGCCGTCCATCGAATAAACATTCTTCTGCTGCTGAGGAAACCTCTATCGCCACTGTCAGATCCGCCCATAACGGCCGGCCTTGTTGGGGAAAACCAGCAGGTAACTGCGTGACAGAGTGCAGCCGGGATGCCTATTACTACAAACACTCTGTGCAGACTGAGTGCTGAGATACCTGATGAATTCAGCAAATCGGTATGGGTAAAGATCATAATACCGGTTAAGGCGATGCCGGCGGCCAGTGAAATTGCGGCCAGATTCAGCATTTTTCTGTTAGACCGGCCGGCGAGTTTGCCCCAGGTCTTTGTCAAAATAACGCAATAGGCAATAAGTGTGACGCTAAATAAAAGCCCGGCAAAAATATGCAGGTCACGTACATAATCCCGGAGAGCCGATAGTATTCCCCGTAGGAACTGACTGTACAAAATCAGGCCGGTAAGTATTAATCCCCCTGTCACCAGGCTGTGCAGGAAATGCAAGTCCACAATTTTTTTATTCATAGCTATGCCTCCATATGTAGTTATCATTTCCAATTTTTTTCCGGGTTATAGTGGGGCAGGCCATTTAGAGGATATTCGTGTTTACACAAGAAGTATTAACTGGTAGTACTCAGGTTAATTAACTAAATTATATACTGGAGGTATGGAGTATGAATTGTGCAAAAAATAAGCTGGCCATCGTTGGTGTAGGCCATGTGGGTTCAGCGGTATTGAATTGTGCGTTGTCTTTTAACCTGGCCTCAGACATTGCGCTTATCGATATCATTGAAAAAAAGGCAATTGGCGAAGCCATGGATGCCAGCCACGGCACCCCGTATACCTATAGCCCGAACGTACATATTCATGCCGGCGGCTACGAGGAATGCAAGGATGCCCAGGTGATAATTGTCGCTGCCGGTCCCAGCATCTTGCCTGGTGAGAAAACAGACCGCCTGCTGCTGGCTGACAGAAATGTCCAGGTGATTAAGGATGTCATGACCTCTATAACGAAATATACAAGAGACGCAATTATTATTATGATCACGAATCCGTTGGATATAACCCTGTATTGTGCCCAGAACCTGTTTGATTATCCCCGCCATAAAGTGTTCGGCACCGGGACAACTCTGGAAACGGCCCGGCTCCGGCGGATTCTGGCCAATAAATATGCTGTGGACCCCAAGAATGTTCATGGCTATATGCTGGGCGAACACGGCAACTCCGCTTTTCCGGCGTGGAGCCTCGTCAATGTGGCCGGCATCCCCAGTGACCGCCTGGATGAATATTTCCAGCCGGCAGAGCCGCTGGACCGGGAAAAAATAGCGGCGGAGGTTGTGAGTGTGGCTTATGCTGTTCTCAATTTCAAAGGCTGCACCAACTCCGGCATTGCGATGGTCGCTTGCCGGCTGGCCCGGTCGGTGCTGTACAATGAAGGCAGTATTTTTCCTGTGTCGACAACCCTGACGGGAGATTACGGGTTGAGTCAGGTCGCCTTGAGCCTTCCCTGCCAGATTACTGCCGAGGGGGTAGCCAGAAGGCTTAACGTGCCCCTCCTGGCAGCCGAAGAAGAAAAGCTGCACAAGAGTGCGGCTAGTATTACTCAGGTGCTGCGCTCTGTCGGGTTAGTCGGCTAACGTTGCTGCGGCCCCGCCGTTTTGCCCATGTATAAATTTTGTCTGTACCCAATTTTTTAGTGACATACGGGGTGTTTGCATGGTGGCTGGATTATCAGCAGGCATGTCAGGAGGGGAGCGTTTTCAGTCAATATAATATACGGCCATTTATGCCGTCAGATTATGAAGCGGCCCTGCACCTCTGGCAGGAAACACCGGGACTGGGCTTGAGCGAGGCTGATTCTGCCGCGAATATTGGTCTGTTTCTCAGCCGGAACGACAGGCAAAGTTTTATCGCCGAAGCGGGAACAGAGCTGATTGGCACATGCCTGTGCGGCCATGACGGGCGGCGAGGGTTTATCTATCATCTGGCAGTACGGCCCGGCTGCCGGCGCCAGGGAATCGGACGGGCCCTGGTTGAACGGTGTTTAGCCCAGCTTAAGGCAGCCGGTATTGCCAAGTGTCATTTGTTTGTTCTGGCCGGTAACCGCCAGGGGCTGGCTTTTTGGGAACATATAGGCTTTCAGGGAAGAGCAGATATCTGCATCTGCTCTTGCAATATTGGACAGTAATCGATATTGACTTTCTGGAAATTATATGTAAAAATATTTTTAAGGTGAGTGTGCATAACAGTGGTGATGCTGGAGCTGCACAGAGGCTTAGCAAGCCTTACACGTAGGGAGCAGCCCCGCGGAGTCACAGGACTGTGATTGTGCGGGGTTTTCTTTGTTTGCATCACCTGGACTGGGTTTTACACTGCATTGCCGGCAGTGGCAGCGTGGGAAGGGGTTGGCAACATCACTCGGTGATAGAAAGGCGGGGTGACAATGGGTGAACTTTTTTTTCGGAATACTCCAGAGTTGGCAACAAAACGGTTGCTGTTGCGAAGGCTTGGGCCTGAAGATGCAGAAGCGGTTTTTGCGTATGCCTCAGATCAGGAAGTAACGAAATATATGTCCTGGCCAACCCATAGGACGGTGGCAGATTCGCTGGCTTTTATACATTCTACACTAGACCGGTATCAAAGAGATGAGGCCGGGGACTGGGGGATTATTCTGCGGGCAACGGGTAATCTCATCGGCACCCTTGGTTTTCCCCAGGTCGACAGGAAAAACAATCAGGCAGCCGTCGGCTATGTGTCAGGCCGCCGCTATTGGGGAGCCGGTCTTATGCCTGAGGCCGTCGGCCGGTTATTGCAATTTGCTTTTAATGAGCTGATGTTTAACCGTATTGAGTGTATTCACGCTTTGCCCAATGAGCAGTCAGGCCGGGTTATGCAAAAAGCGGGTATGACTTTTGAAGGAATTGCCCGTGAGCGGCTGTTCGCTCAAGGGCGGTACTGGGATGTTAAACAATATGCCATCCTGCGGTCAGACTGGCACAAGGCAAGAGGAATACGGTGACAGCTGACCGCTTATCGAGCCTGGATTCTGCTGCCAAGGTCGTGCGGCGAGGTTAATTGGAGCAACTACATGCAAGCCCAAAGAATTGATTTATTACAAATTCACATAGCGATTTTATTGTTTGGATTATCTGGCCTATTTGGGAAATTGGTGGCTTTGCCGGCCGGCCTCATTGTATTGGGCAGGGTGTTTTTTGCCAGTGTTTTTTTATTATTGCTGCTGGCTTATCGCCGGAAAAGCATCAAACTGAATCAGCGGCAGCATTATGTTTATTTGGCCGTTATGGGTATGATTCTGGCAATCCACTGGGTGACTTTTTTTCTGTCTATCCAGCTGTCCACTGTTGCCATCGGCTTGCTTACGTTTTCCACCTTCCCTGTTTTTGTAACCTTTCTAGAGCCATATTTTCTTAAAGAAAGAATCAGGTTTGCCGATATACTGGCTGCTTTTCTTACCCTTTTGGGGGTAATGCTGGTAATTCCCGAATTTCAATTGAATAATACGATTACTCAGGGCGTTATATGGGGAAGTATTTCCGGTTTCACCTATGCTGTTTTATCAATGCTTAACCGGAAATTTGCCGGCGAATACCCCAGTTTGGTTATTGCCTTCTACGAGCAGGCAGCAGCGGCCGTTTTGCTTTTGCCGGTTATTCTCCTCTACCAGCAGTCCTCGGTGCAGGCTAATGACATCCTTTGGCTGCTGCTGTTAGGTATCGTGTTCACCGGTGTTTCGCATACCCTGTTTATTAGTGGTCTAAAGAGCATTAAGACTCAGACTGCCGGTATTATTTCCTGCCTGGAGCCGGTATATGGCATTATTTTTGCGGTGCTGTTGCTGCAGGAGATACCAACAGCAAGAGAAATTATCGGCGGTTTGCTTATCATTGGTATTGTAGTATACAAATCCATTGACTCAGGAGAACCGTCCCCTTGAGTCAGAGTCACCCTTGAGTCAAAAGCAGTTGTTGTGAGCAAAATAACAAGTAAAGTGCTATTTTAGGAGGAAATGTGATGAATCAAGAATTGCAAAAAGATCAGACAGGCCGTTTACGGATTGTATTCGGCAATACGGACCGGACGGCAGACGAAATAATCAGTCACATCCGCGGGTCTGTCAGTGAATTGGCCGGCCTGAGCCTGAAGGCGGCAAAATCAGTCCCGCAGCAGGTTGGACAGGCTGTTGTTGACATCCAGGCGCCAGCGGCTGTCGACAAGGCAAAGCTCAGGCAGCTTCTCAATGAGGCCGGGTCCTGCATGTTCCAGGTTGAGTCAATTGAAGAAATCAACTAAACACCACAAATAACTAGAAGTGACTCAAGGGGACGGTTCTCTTGAGTCATTATTTACTTACCGGTAATCTTCTTTTTGAAACAGAGAATCATCGGGTAACCTGGAGCTGGGAGGCGATTGAGAAGGCTTGCTGAGAAAAAATGAGTCAAAGTGTCGCCTGCTGGTGGTGGCGGTTAATGGTGGCTGGCTGAATTTGATGTTGAGGAAACGAAAAAAATGACTCATGAGAACCGTCCCCTTGAGTCAAAAAAATACATTTTTATTAATTGGAAAATAAAGGAATTAAAATATTGGATGACGAACAAGTTTATTACATGTTGAAAGAATGGAAGATTTAGGGATTTAACGGGAGATTGGTTGGGTTTCTTCTTTATGTGATATGGTACATTGTCAGGCTGCGCATTAAGTTGGTGGAGGTGTCGGTAAACGACTTAAAGGGTGGATATTTGCGTAAGATTTAATTTTAATAAGCGGTCATGGTAATTAGCAAGTCATTCCGATAAGACTAACTTTAATGGAGGTTTAAACCATAAAGGAAGAGAGGGATGTTTTGTTTGCGTCGTTTGAGCATTGCCTGGAAGGCGTACATCATTGTCAGTGTTATAATTACTATAGCCGCCGCAGTTATTGCAGGTTATTTTATTGCTGAAAAAAAGAATGTACTTATTACCCACAAGCAATTTGATTTATTAAAATTAGCCTCGACCCTTGAAAGAAAGTTTAATCATGACGTTTTGACGGCAGACATTGGTCAGCTCAATGGATCGGCAGTTAGCCAGGCGGAGAAGGGTGCTTTTCTTAATAATTTATATCAACCACTTTTGTTAGAAACAGCCAAGGAAAACCCGGAGTATGAGATAGGAATTTTTTATGGTGAACCGGCAGACCGGGAAAGGAAGTCTGGGCTGGATATCAGTTATCCACTTTATATTAACGGTCAGTTTAGCGGAGATTTGCGAGTTAGTTATAAGTTGGATTATCTGGCTAAGGAGATTGATCAGCATACGACATTACTGTTAATTTTGGTATTTGGATTTTGGTTTTTATCAATGGTACTGCTATATCTGGTTTTTTACAAACTTACCCTGGAAATGGGCCGGTTAACCTGTCTGGCCAGCGCAACTAAGACCGATGGCGGGGAAGCGGCAGACAGGCATGCCAGTTCCAAGCTGGCCTGTTTGATAGAGCTTTGTCCGTTGCCGATTATTGAATTAGATGATAATGGCTGTGTTGCCAATTTGAACAAAGCTATGCAGGATTTTTATAACAGATATCTGGCATACAGCCGGGAATCGTTAATTGGCGAATCGATTCAGGCATTATCCAGCCAACTGGGGATCGAATACAGAAATAGCTTTATTGCCCGGGTACTGGCCGGGCAGGAAATCAGAAATGAGTACTCAAGGCAGCTGGAGTGTGACTGGATATTAAATGGCGCTCCGATCGTCAATGCTGATACCGGTTGTGTTAGTGGTGCGATTGCGATTTATCATGATATCTCCGAAGCTGAGAAAACCAAGCAGGAGATGGCAAGGCTGGAGGGACTTAATGCGATTGGCGAGACGGCCGGCTCTGTTGCCCATGAGTTACGGAATCCGGCCTGCACCATCAGGGGGTTTGTGGAATTACTACAAAAGAAATGCCGGGATGACCATCAGGAATATTATGGGATTATCTTAGAGGAATTGGACAGGATGAACGGAATTATCGAGGACTTTCTGTCCCTTACCAGAAATCGTCTTGTTGATAAGATGCCCCTGGATATTAATGAGGTGCTGCGTTCGCTGTATCCCCTGATTTTATCTGATGCCATTAAAAACGGTATTGAGTTGGAGTATAACCTTTGTGACAAGGTGGAGGCATTTGAATTGAATCCCAAGGAGATACGGCAGCTTGTGCTTAACCTGGCCCGAAACGGGATTGATGCCATGGAACCCAGAGGTATTCTCCGGATTTCCACCGAACAAGCTGTTAATGGCGTAACTCTTGTTATCAAGGATACCGGCACCGGTATCCGGCCGGAATTAATCAATAAAATTTTCGAGCCTTTTTATACCTCGAAACAAAATGGTACCGGCTTGGGCCTGGCCGTATGCAGGCATATTGTCGAAGGCCACGCCGGGGCGATCAAGGTGGAATCAGAGGTCAATAAAGGTACTACGTTCACTATGTTTTTCCCCCGCGTCAAGACGGCTTGCTGCTGTCCGGTACAGTCCGGGCCGGAAGCGGGAATTTGCTCTGTGGGGTGACAGGGCGGGAGGCTGTGGGCCGATGATCTTTCTCCAGACCGGAAAATGCCGCACCTAAAGGTGCGGCATTGGTGATTTGCGGCCGGAGTTTAGCAGGTCTACTCCCGGGAACAGACGCTGTATAGGCGGCTATATATGGTTTGAGCCGTCAAAGCATTGCTGAATACGGGTAAAGGCCCAGTCCAGCTCTTCCCGGGTGATTGTCAGTGCAGGGGCAAAACGGATAATGTTTTTATGGGTTTCTTTACACAGCAAGCCTTTGCTTTTCAGTTGCTCACAATAGGGCCGGGCCGGTACTGTCAGTTCCAGGCCGATAAACAATCCCCGGCCACGCACCGTCCGGATGACCGGATGGGAGAGCTGCCGGAGTTTGTCAAGAAAATACTGACCCAGGGTAAGTGAGTTTTCCACAAGGTTTTCTTCGGCCAGCACCTCCAGGGCGGCTATTGCCACTGCGCAGGCCAGCGGGTTGCCGCCAAAGGTAGAACCATGGGAGCCCGGATTAAATAATCCCAGAATGTTTTTATCGGCGGCGACTGCGGAAATGGGGAGTACGCCGCCGCCTAACGCCTTGCCCAATATATACATATCGGGGGTGACATTCTCCCAGTCACAGGCGAACCGTTTTCCTGTCCGGCCCAAACCGGTCTGAATTTCATCGGCGACAAACAAGACATTATTATCCTTGCACAGTTGGCTGGCCTGCCGAAGATAGCCGTCAGGGGGAAGGATAATACCGGCCTCGCCCTGAATTGGTTCCAGCAGGAAGGCGGCTGTATTTGCTGTTATCGCTTGCGCCAGTGCGGTCAAGTCACCATAGGGGATTAGGACAAAACCGGGGGTAAAGGGGCCAAAGCCGGCCTGGTATTCGGGATCGGAGGAAAAGGAGGTAATCGTAACTGTCCGGCCATGAAAGTTGCCGGTGCAAACGATAATCTCGGCCTGATTCTCCGGCACGCCTTTATGGTGATAGGCCCAGCGCCGTACCGCCTTTATTGCTGTTTCCACCGCTTCGGCGCCGGTGTTCATCGGCAGGAACATATCCTTGCCTGTGAGCCTGGCCAGCTGCTCAAATAATTGATATAACTGATCATTATAAAAGGCTCTGGAGGTTAAGGTTACCTTATCGGCCTGATCCTTTAAAGCGCTGATAATCTTCGGGTGCCTGTGGCCCTGATTAAGGGCAGAATAGGAACTGAGCATGTCCATATAGCGGTTGCCTTCGGGATCTTCCACCCATACGCCTTCGGCTTTGGTAATTACTATTGGCAGTGGGTGATAGTTATGGGCTCCCAGCAGGTCGGTATTCTTTATAATGTCATCAGATTTAATCATAGCTTGCTCCCTTTTATCCCAATATTTTATAGATCAGTTTCGATTATCATGTAGCTTTGCAATTCTTTTTTTTCTTTTCCTCATACATCAGTTTATCGCTGTGTTGAATAAGCTCATAAACGTTAGTATAGTCATTATTATTATAAATTGTCAGGCCATAACTGAATTTAACGCGATAAGGCAGAGAGTTGTTCTCATTGTAGGCACTAACTCGGGCGGTCAAATCGTTTATATATTTTTCAATAATTTCTTTTTTATTGTCGTGAAGAAAAATAATAAATTCATCGCCACCCACCCGGATGGCAAGGCCATTTCCGGCAAATACATTCTCCAGGTAGCCGGCGAACAGGATCAAAACCTGGTCTCCTTCATGATGTCCAAACTTATCATTAATGCTTTTAAAATCATCTAAATCAATATTTATTACCGATAAAATCAGATTGCTTTTTTTTCGCACAGCAGCCAGGTACTCAGTATAAGCCAGACGGTTTCCCAGCCCTGTCAAAGGGTCCAGCTTTGTTTGGCTGTGTACAAGAAAGATATAGTTAATTACGACAGCAATGGCGACACTGTTCCAAATGGTCAAATAGATAAAGTAATATAGCTGAAAGCTTGATAATAGAGCAGGAATGATTGTAAGCAAACTAAGGATAATTAGCTCTTCTTTAGGCAGTTTCCTGCGATTAGTATACAAAAGCAGCATGTTTATAACATAGTAAAAGTAACTTGTCAGAGGGGAAACAAAAAACAGCGGACCCCGAGCATACATATTTTCATTGGTTATCGAAAATATCCAGTGAAAATTATAACTGCCTATGGAAAGGATACTATTTATAACCAGAGGTATACCTGACCAGAAAACCATAGGCCTGCTTATTTTTGTATAGTTGTTTGTTCTTTTCAGTACATAGAGTGCTACGGTTATGGGTATTAAAGGTGTCAGAGCGAAACCCGCTGTATCAACTAGCTTGTGGGCAATAATACAATTAGCAGGAAATCCGGAATTTAAAACCACACTTAAAATTTCTAACAGTAATATTAATAAAGTTAACAGTATTAATGCGAAAAATAGCCGATGAATTTGATTTTTTTTATCGAGCTTACAATAAGCGTGGACAGCAATAATGGATAATAATATGACCATAAAAAGATTCAACTGAATAGCAAGTAACATAGTAATTGGTCATCAGTCCCTTCACCAGCAAGAAAACTAATGAATACGCTTCATGCATTGGCTACATGTAATTAATTAATTTGCTCTTTCTGGTGTATTTTGTATATTATACCAAAATAATTAAGCTAAGTAACTAAAATACCGGAGATATTTTAGTACTTTCCTTAAATAGTTTAAAAGATCTGTCAAAAACACCTAATAAGCATAATACTATACAGGCGGTTTTAAGAGCCTTAATAGCAGTATTTGACTGGCAATTGGCAAGCCTTGACAAATATTGAAGAGTCATGTCAAAATAAACGTAAGATTTAGAATATTGTATTTCGAATATTTAAAAATATCTTACAGATTATGAGCGAGAGGCTGAATGATGGATGAGTATGGGGGCTTTAGTCTGTGAAAACAGAGCATGACTGGCTCAAGTTTCGCGATCTTTGTCAGCAATATACTTCTCTGGATTCGGGGGAAGTAGCCGATCTTGAGAATATGGTCCGCCAGTTGCCGATTATTGCGGAGTTGACCGGAACCGATATTTTTATTGATGCCTTACTGAAAGATAGTGTGGACTCCATTGTTCTGGCCTGGGCATCGCCCCCTGGCCATTCCTTGTATAAGCATAGTGTGGTGGGCGAGATTGCGTATGCTACGAAAGAGCCTGCCGTATTTCAGGCTTTCTCCCGGGCCGGTACTGTCCGGAATGTACGGGGTCTGAGTCAGGAGGGCATTCCTATTAATCAGACAGTGGTGCCCTTTCGCAGTACCGGTGGCAAGGTCATCGGCGTCATCATTATGGAAAAGGATATTTCAGCCGAAATACGCCATGAGGAGCAGGTTGAATTTCTAAATCAGACGGCAGAACGCCTGAGCAATACCCTAATGTCTTTGACCTTTACCGGTTTCGCCTGGGAGGAATGGGTGGGCAACGGCATTTTTGTCCTTAATCAGAATGGCGAAATTATTTATGCCAATAAAAATGCGACCCGGATCAGTAAGTGTTATTTCCCGGATTCGCCTTTAGGGGCTAATTTGATGACGGCCCTGTCTTTTGTGTCGATGCAGGAAATGCTGGACAGGCTGGCTTCACCGCTGGAATATAAGGTGGATAATTCCTTTTTTCTGTTACAGGTCCATCCGCTGGTTAACTATATGGAGTTGTCCGGCTGTGTGGTGTCCATTCAGGATGTTACCGAACTGCGGCAGAAAGAGCGTCAGCTGGATGTACAGGGGGCCATTATCCGGGAGATTCATCACCGGGTGAAAAATAATTTGCAGAATGTAATATCCCTCCTGAATTTACAAAAACGCCGCATCGGCTCCGAGGTTGTAAAGCAGGAGTTCGAAGCCTGTATTGCCAGGATTCTCTCCATTGCCCGGGTTCATGACGTGTTTGCCCACCAAAGCTGGAATTCTCTGAGCCTGTTGGATTTAGCCAATTATATTGTCGAGAATCTGGTAGGCAGTTATACGCTGCCGGAGCAAAATATTAGGATATCCGTGCAGGGACAGGAGGTAAGAATCCCTGACAGTCAGGCCGTGTCTGTTGCCCTGGTACTGAATGAGCTTGTGACCAACAGTCTGAAGCATGGCATTAAGGAGATTATAGACGGCGAAATCAGTATTTTTATTGAAGAGTCTGACGGTATTGTACATATGGTAATTGCCGACACGGACAACCAGGGCGATGTGATCTATGTAAAAAAAGAGGGCCTGGGGTTGTATCTGGTTAAATTGCTGGTTTGTGAGCAATTGGGCGGTACCTTCCGGATTGAGCGCCGCACCGGCTCGACGATTGCCAGGGTTGCATTTCCATTATACAGAAAGGAGGCCGATTATGACGCCATTGTCGATACTGATCGCGGAAGATGAAGCGCTGACCCGGGTAGATGTTAAAGTAATGCTGGAGAATGCCGGTTATGTGGTATGCGGCGAGTGCGCCAATGGACGTGATGCGGTCGAGCTTGCTAATCGGACCTCGCCTGACCTGGCTATTTTGGACATTATGATGCCCAAGCTTGACGGGCTGGAGGTTGCCAAAATTTTTTATGATATGAATATACCGGTCATTATGCTCACAGCTTACAGTCAGACCGGTTTTATCAGCCGGGCCGAGTGTGTCAATGTCTGCGGCTATCTCGTAAAACCAACCTCGGAGAATGGTTTGCTGGCGATGGTGCGGATTGCCTATGCCCGCTGGAAAGATACGCAAAAGATTAAACAGGAGTTGGCCGAAACCAAGACTCAGCTGGCGAATCAGCAGACGATTGCCCATGCCCGCGTTATTTTGAAAGACAGACTGGGTATATCCGAACAGGAAGCACACCGGCAGTTATTGCGTCAGGCCATGCGGGAACGGTTGACGGTAGTGGAACTGGCCAAAAGAATGATTGCCGGCAGGAATTAACGGGTTTTTCGGAGCTACCTATAATTTGAGCAATTTTTTTATATTTTTTAACAAGATCCTGCAGGAATTATTATAAACAAGACGAATTAGTAATTCTAAGATGCAGCAGCAGTGGGCAATAGCGCCCCAGGACGCATACGCGCCAGCTGCGCATTGTGAAGCAGACAAGGAAATAGCCGGGTAATAGCGCCCTTTATAACTGTTAAGTATTTAACAGTTATAAAGGGCGTTTTTTTTTACCCCATCTGCATTTGCATATTGCAAGGCTATTTCCAAGGGATAAGAAAAATCTTAGGTTTTGCCTGGGTCCTGACGGATTTGGCACAAGCGGGTTTTTCTAATGTCAATAGGTGGTGGTGAAGAGAAAAGCAGACAGCAGGCGGACGCAACCAGGCATATGTGTTTTTTTACACAAGTTTTAAGTTGAAAAGTGAGGAGGCGGTTGTAATGAGTAATTTAGAAAAACAGGTTACCGGCAGTAATCCGGCCGGTACCGGGGCTGGGAGCACGCAGCTTACCCGGGTATTAAAACCAATCCATCTC
>JAEWGR010000164.1 GCA_023388195.1 Bacillota bacterium | reverse complement strand
AGATTGCCTCCTCCAGTGAAGCCCTGGCATCACTGGCCCAGGAATTTCAGCAGGTAGTTAACCGTTTCAAGATATAGTGGCTGAGCTATAAGAAAAACGCCCTGTCAAAGTCAGATTGCAGGGCGTTTTTTAGATGCAGTGACCGGCAAGGGGGCCAACAGGGCTGCTAAAAAACAGAAAGGCCGCCGGCTTAGCGCCATACCGGCGGGGTTACCAGATAATGAATTATGTTGCGATTGATTTTGAGACAGCCAACAGCAGCCGGGCCAGTGCGTGCAGCCTGGCTGCGATTACGGTGGAGAACGGGGTCATTGTCCGTACGGCCTATTCGCTTATACGGCCGCCTGTGCTGCAGTTTAGTTACTGGAATACAAAGATTCATGGCCTGACAGCGGCAGATGTGAGGGATAAACCCACGTTTGCCGAATTGTGGGACCGAATCAGGCCGCACCTGGATAATAAAATTGTAATTGCCCATAATGCTGCCTTTGATATGAGTGTATTACGGGGGATGCTTGATGAGTATGGGCTTCCCCATCCCGCGTTCCGTTATGCCTGTACGGTGGATATTGCCAGAAAAGTCTGGTCAGATCTCGAAAACTATAAATTATCAACCCTGGCAAGGCGGTTTGCTATTGAATTTGAGCACCACAATGCCCTGCATGATGCCCGAACCTGTGCCTTGATTGCCCTATTCGCAAAAGCGGAGGCCCAAGCCAGCAGTTTTTTGCATTTAACTGACATGCTGCAGATCAAATTACGGGATTTCTAAACCGACAAGTAGGTGAGATAATGCGAAAATCATCCGGGTTTGTACAGGTTTTATGTCTATGTATAATCCTATTGCTGAGTTCGGCAGCCTTGCTCCCCGCTGTGGCTGTTACCGGGCCAAATGCATCACCGGATCATATTACGTTAACCTGGTCGGCCGATCCGGCCACTACCCAGACGATCACCTGGCGGACAGGGACGGCCACGGTAGGCGGGCAGGCGGAGTATGCAGAAGCAGTTGGCTTTACGGCCTTTCCTGCCGGCGCCAGGGCAGCGGCAGGGATCGAGGTGCTGCGCACCAATACCGGCGATATGGCAATCCATTCGGTGACCCTGACCGGCCTTAAGCCTGGCACCCGCTATCTATACCGGGTGGGAACCCCGGAGCACTGGAGCGAACCCCGGTCTTTTACCACCGCTGCCACCCAGGTGCCGGGCTTTAAATTCCTGGTGTTCGGTGATTCTCAGAGCATCAATTATGGTGTCTGGCAAGCTACGGTGAGACAGGCGTTTCAGGCTAACAGGGATGCTGTATTTTTTACCAATGTCGGTGATCTTGTGGATGTGGGGCAGGATTATAACCATTGGGAGGGCTGGTTTAGTGCGGCCCTTGGAGTAGTTGATACCATTCCGGCCATGCCTGTTGCCGGTAACCATGAATCTTACACACCGGAGCGGCAGTTCTCAAAACCGGTTTTTTTTACAGCCCAGTTCAAATTGCCGCCGAATGGCCCTGAAGGGCTTAAGGGGCAGGTATACTCTTTTGATTATGGTGATGTCCATTTTATCATGCTGGACAGCCAGGCCGGCGAGCAACGGCAGTTTGAGCCTGATATGCTGACAAAACAAAGCAACTGGCTCCAGCGGGACCTCATGCTGACTGATAAAAAATGGAAGATCGCCTTTATACACCGACCGCTTTACAATAATAAGCCCCAGCCGGAAGATGCCAGTCTCCAACGGGTCTTTGGGCCTCTTTTTGATCAATATCATGTTGATCTGGTTTTTACCGGTCATGATCACGTCTATGCCCGTACCTATCCTCTGCAGGGCGGGATCGCCGCCGGTAGCCCCGACGGCGGCACAATCTACGTGGCCAGTGGCCGCAGCGGTACCAAAACCTACGCCAATACGGTCGCGAAAGATTGGAATCAGTTTTTTCTTAATCCACTGGCGGCCGCAACCTACATTACAGTCGAGACCGGCGGCAATTCGCTGCGTGTCAGCGCGTTCAGCCAGAACGGCCTGCTGATTGATACCTGGGAAATTAGCAAGTAAAGACTGGAGCCCTGCTTCATACCGGTTTATTCGCCGGAAATCGGGGCGGGATATACTAGAGAAAAAATAAAAAACATCCTGGTCAATATGCCAGGATGTTTTGCCATAGTCTTACTTGGCATTAAACATTTCATCTAAGAAATTAGTTGCTTGTTCATGGGGAATGTCTTTGACCAGTACGACCTCGCTAATGAGAATCTGACGGACGTTATCAAGCATATTCTTGTCAGCCATACCGAGTTTGCGCTTGTTTTTGATACGTAATAAATCACGTATGACCGCAATTTCCTCATAGATGTCGCCTGTCTTCATTTTGGACATGTTTACGCGCTGTCTTTGTGTGTCATTCATTATCAACTCAGTTTCTCCGTGGTTGTGGAAGGTACTTAACACATCATCAAGTTTATCCGGATCGACAACCGGGCGCATACCGAGCTTCTCGGTCTTATCAAAAGGGAGCATTACCTGCATGTTTCTATGAGGTATATTCACGACATAATAAAGCTGCTTTTCCCCGAACATTTCCTTTTCCTCGATGCTCTCGATAATACCCCCGCCATGCATCGGGTAGAAAATCTTATCGCCAATTTGAAACATGAAGTCACCCCCTAGTAACGATGTTATTAAGTATAACATAATTTTAGATAAATATCAACTTAAAAACCATAATTATATCATTGGTATTTAAGCCCGTCAATATGCTAATTTATAAACCTGCAATTACCGGTCTGAATTTCTTATTCTCCATAGTAAATTAATGGACAAAAGGTGCTAAAAAGGCGGTATAACAGGATTACAATTTGCGAATAGCTGTTGCGAATGTAACCGGTTTTTTAACAAGAGTAACGCCGTAAGCCTGACCGGAATTTTTTTTCATGCTCCAAGTATCTGTACCTTAGTGTGCGCCGGTAAGCCGCTGGGTATACTGTCCTGGCGGGTATTATTAAAAAGTTGCCAACAAGAGCTTGTATTAAGGTTGTTGGCTGCCGGAAAGAGGCGAAGACTGGAACGAGCCTGTCATGAACTCGATAAAAGCCCGGGCAGCATTGGATAAATATCTGTTTGGATTCCAGGCTAACACAATTTCGTGGGAAATCGGTTGCAGGAGGGGGCGGCTTTCAATTGTGGGGTGTTTATGGGTAATGGCATCAAAAAGAAAAGAAATACCGATTCCCTGTTCCACAAGACCGATCAGGGTTTCAATCTGGCTTGATGAAAAAATGATCTGGGGTTTAAATGTATATTTATCGCACTCTGCCAGGATAATCTGCCTGATAAAGGTATCTTCTTTTAATAGAATGAACGGCTGATCACGCAAGCGTTCAAACGGGATCTGGGGCAGGGCGGTCAATGGATGGTCTAATGGCAGGCATACCAGGAGTTGGCCGGTGGTAATGGGAAGCAGCTCTAAACTGCTGGCACCAGGGGATCTGGTAATAATCCCAATATCGAGTTTCCCCTGTTCAATTAATTTTTGCATAGTTAAAGAACCGCCTTCAATGGCGCTGAGCTCCAGGAATGGATATTGTTTGCGGAACTGCGAAAAGATGTGGGGAAAAAGAAACGCGCCAATCATAGGCGGAATACCGATCTTAATTGAACCTTTCTGCAACAGGCGCAAATCTTTCATTTCGGTTACGGAGTCGCTGACGCGAGTCAGGATATCGTTAACCCGCTGCGCAAAAATAAGTCCCTCGGCAGTAAGCTGGATCTGTCTTTGGCTGCGGTCAAAGAGCCGGATGCCAAGCTCCTCTTCTAATTTTTGAATCGCAATAGAGACAGATGGTTGAGCAACCCGCAATTGTTCTGCTGCTTTAGAAATACTTTTGAGACGGCCTGTCATTTGGAAGTATTCCAATTGCCGTAAGTCCATAAACGAAAAGCTCCTTGTCATAAGTCTATACTTATCTTAACATAAGACAAACCCTTTTAATTAATTCCCTTTAATTATACACTATATGTAAAGTTATAGGACTGACCAGGGAATATCGGGGCAGATTAATTAGAGTGAGGTATTACCCACTGCAAGCAGGTCGTGACTATTTTCAACCAATATATAATAGTAGCAGGTATATTTTGATATGATAAAATATTATAAATTATTAGAAAACGATGCAGGAATTTGACAGATAATGTAGAATAAAAACTTGTGTAGACAACTATTCGACTAGGCGAAATTATGAATCCATTATCCCTACACGGAAGGAGGTCGAGTTTCAGGTTAGCTGTTACAGGCAAGCAAAGGGAGGTTAGTATGGAAACGCAGATAAAAAAGGACGAGTTTAATCAGTACCGGTGGGTCGTATTGTTATTAATGTTTTTATGTTTTTTATTTACTTTCGTAACCCGTTTTGCGTGGCCGCCCCTTATACCGGTGATTGTACCTGCACTTGGCATGAAAATGACTCAGGCCGGAGCCTTTATGAGTGCCTTCTATTTTGGCTATGTGGTGACGCAAATCCCGGCCGGCGTATTGGCCGACCGTTTTGGCGTACGATTGATCCTGGCTATCAGCTTAATCATGGAAGGGTTTTCGACCTTCGGCATGGGGTATATGCAGGGGTATGATACGGGCTTCTGGCTGCGGGCAGTGACCGGCCTGGGCGCAGGCGCCGTGTTTGCGGCCTGCTCACGGGCTCTGATGGAATGGTTCCCGGCCAAAGAGCGCGGGATAGCCTTCGGGATTATGCTGGCTGCCCCGTCGGGCGGTATTGTATTATCCAATTATATTGTGCCGGCCTTGAATCAGGCATTTGGCTGGCAGGGGGCTTTTAAGTTTATTGGTGTTGCCACCGTATTGCTGGGAATTGCTATTTATTTCCTGGTGCGTACAACCGATGAGCCGAAAGGCGAAAAAAGTATGCTGGGCGGGTTCAAGGTGGTATTCGGCAACCGGGATATCCTGCTGACTGCTGCCGCCGGTTTCTGCCTGATGTGGGTGGAACTGGGGACGGCAACCTGGGCCAATGCTTATATTAAGAAGTTAGGTTTCTCACTGGCCGATGCCGGCTTGGTCATGATTCTTTATGGCATCGGCGGTGTGATTGCCCCGATGGTATCAGGGTATCTTTCCGACCGGATGGGCAATCGCAAGAAGCTGCTGATTTTGTCCTATGTGGCAATTATTCCGCTGACGGTGTATTTTGGTTACCAGACCACATTAAGTATGTTGTGTGCGGTGGGGTTTGCCTTTGGCTTCTGTTCTTACATGGCCAACCCGCAGCTGACTATATTAATCTCGGAGTTTGCAGGTAAAGAGTGGGCAGCAACCGCCAACGGCATTTCCAACTTTATATTCCAGCTGGCATCGATGATTGGCCCTGTTATCCTGGGTTTCTCCATTGATGCTACCGGCAGCTTTAATACCGTGTGGTGGATGATGGCGGCAGGACCGCTTGTCGGCATATTGCTGCTGCTGCCGGTAGGGCGCACAAACCAGACCGCTACTATCAGCAGCTAAACTAACATGAAAAGAGGTATGGTCCATGTCTCTGGAAATGCAGAAGTTATATAATGAGCGATTAGGAAGATATCAGGCTACGATTGCACTGGAGCCAACCGACAGGATTCCGATTGCCTCCAATTCCTGCTATCTGGCCGAGGTATATACCGGTGCCAACCATCAGGAGATTATCTATGATCCTGATATATGGTTGCAGGCGGAAATGGCCTTCATTACAGACTTTCCGGAGATTGACGCCTTACGTGACAACCGTGTCTGGGCACCCATGTATGATGCAGTTGGCTGCAAAACCTACAGGCTGCCGGGGCGGGACCTGCCTCCTAATCATCAATTCCAGTTTGTTGCGGAAGAGTACATGCAGGCCGATGAGTATGAGCTGTTAATTCAGAACCCCGGCGAATTTATGCTGGACAAGTTTTTGCCCCGGGTCCTTGGTGAATACAGTAATATAAGCCCCAGCCGTTCCCATATGGCCTTTTTGAAAGCCGGTATGGCGCAGATGATGATGGTTGATATTATGCGCAACAGGTCAATGAAACTGGAAACAATGTGCGGAATGCCTCAGCCTACTACCGGGGTTTTTATTGCTCCGTTTGATGTGCTGGGAGACATGCTGAGAGGCCTGCGGGGGGTGCTGATGGATACCTACCGCCGGCCCCAACTGGTGCTGGCGGCTTGTGATGTGCTTGTTGACATCATGGTGCGATTTGCCCTGGCCAACGCTGACCCGCTGCGGCGCTACCCGATTTTTGTGCCAACCCATAAAGCCTGCTTTATGTCGCCTAAGCAGTTTGATACCTTCTATTGGCCATCCTTTAAGCGGGTGCTGGAAAAATTGATTGCCGCCGGGTATACTGTCCGGGCTTATCTGGAAGGGGACTGGAAACAACACTGGCATCATTTTAATGAATTGCCTAAAGGCAAGGTACTTTGCGATATTGACACCCAGGGTGACATCTTTAAGGCCAAAGCTGATTTTGGCCGGCAGCAGGCCATTTCCGGGGGCATACCTGATTCCACCTTTATTCTGGGAACCCCGGCTGAAGTTGTTGAGCGGGTACACCATTTGTGCGAGACTTTGGGTAAAGGCGGGGGCTTTATTATCAATGGCGGCTGCAATATACCCTATGGCACCAAGCCAGAAAACTTCCGGGCTATGATCGATACGATCATGCAATACGGCTGGTATGATAAAAATCTCAACCCGGTGCCAAAGCCGCCTGCTGAGGTTAAAGTTGCGCCTGATGCGGTAGCCCGGCAACACCGGATCACCCCCTGGGAAATCAGGGCTAAGGAGCTTGGCGGCATACGGGGGAATGAGGGTTTGATTCAGCAGCCCTGGGATGATTTAGAAGCAATGGCCTTTAACTGGCTGTGGACCTGGACTATGTAACTGACGCTATTACATAATTAGTATTATTATAAGAGTTTGCAAATAATGTTTGCTATTTTGGAGGAGGAGTATTTTATGAAAAAGGTAAACAAACTGCTGGCAATCATTCCCCTGGCGCTCATGAGTATTACCATGGCCGGGACGCCGGCCCTAACCGGCACCGTGTCGGCGGCAGCCGCCACGTCCTTTAGCGATGTGCCGGCCGATCACTGGGCCTATGGCGCGGTGGCCAAGCTGGCCAAAGCCGGGATTATTGACGGTTACAATGACAGATCTTTCCGGGGCGATAAGATCCTCACCAGGTACGAATTTGCCATTATTGTAGCCAAAGCCATGGATAAATTCGAAGCCGCCGATGACACTAATAAAAAGCTTATCGATACCCTGTCGGCCGAGTTTAACAGTGAGCTCAACCGCCTCGGGGCCCGGGTGGCCAAGGTGGAGAACAAAACCAACACCTGGGTGGGCGGCGAAACCCGGATGCGGTTTATTAGCAATGACCCTAATCCGGTATCAGGCAAACGCCTAAGCGGCTCGGAGCAGTTTGATTTCCGGCAGCGGATTAAATTCTGGGGCCGGATCAATGAGGATATCTCCTGGATCGGCCGGATTACCACCTCCGGCAGCAATAAATTCGGCACTGTCGATTATCCCGGTTCCGGCTCGGAGATCAGCCTCGACATCATGAATGTGACGTTCCAGCGGCTGTTGGGGTCAGACAGTATCCGCGTTGGCCGGTCGGCCTTGGATTTTTACACAACCGGCCTGTTTGGCGGTCCCTTAAACTATGACGGTGTCACCATTAATAAACGGTTTGGTGATGTCAGCTTTAAAGGCTGGACCGGCATTCTCAAGCCGGCCGTAAAGAGTAAAAAGGAAGCCAGCGATGAACAGCTTTCTACTGCCCAGTTTGGCCTTAAAGTGAATGATAACCTTAATGTTAAGACAGGCTATTACTGGGCCAATTCTCCAGGAAGCAGCACACCTGCTGATCCCGCGAACCCTGTTGCAGGCACGGGCAGGCTGAACACCAACCGGGGCAGTTATGATAAGTCCCAAGGCTGGTCGGCCGGCTTTGACTACAAGCTTGGAAAGTATACGCTGCTGGGCGATTATGTAGGCACCTCGCTCGACAATGCCAGGGACGGGCTGGGGTCCAATCCCAAGGCCTGGGCTGTTCAGTTCAGCAACAGCCAGGGACCGGCCGTGCTGTATCCGGCGGTAAACCTGGTCAATCCGGCGAAAGCCGGCAGTGACGCCTGGCTTATCGGCTACCGCAGCATCGATCCCGGGGCCATCCCCAATGGTGCCGGCGGTTATGACCAAACGGCCGTAAGCAATGCTGCGCAGGGCTATAATGTTTCCAATCACGGTACTGATAATGTCAACGTACTGATGCTGGCCTACCAGAATGTAATTGCAAAAAATCTCCTGCTGTCACTGGAATACCAGGATTTTAAAATTAAGGAAAGAGGTCTGACCAGCCTGGCCTCCGATCACCTTGACAAAAACTATATGGTAAAGTTTGAATTCTACTATTAAGATTTTGGCGGCCCCGGGTTACCCGGGGCCGCTGCCCTAACATCTTACAGCTTTTTTCATCAGGCAGGAAGGGAAGATTCCACCCATGTAGAAATATAGAGATAAATGCTGGCATAAGGTGGCTGCTACAAGGAATGGACAGAATTAATAAGAATTCATTTACACCGCCCTTTTATCAATTGGCTACAATATTAGAGCAACGGATACTGGCTGGTGAGTTTAAACCGGGCGAATCGCTGCCCTCTGAGAATGATTTGGGACGGGAATATGAATTGAGCCGGACTACGGTGCGAAAATGCCTCAGTCTGTTGGCTGAACGGGGTCTGATCAGTGCCCAGCAAGGGCGGGGCACCTTTGTATCCCGGCCATCCCTGGACCGTGCCTTATTTGTCATGGATGAATTCAACGCTCAGATGTCCCAGGCCGGAAAGGAAACCGAGCAGCGTTTGATCCATGTCCGCTTTCGCAAGGAACTGCCGGAGTTTGCCCGGAAAATTGGCATGCTGCCCGGCCAGGGGATTTTATATTATTGCCGGTTACTGACAGCTGATGGCGAGGCGGTTGCTGTCGAACATAAGTATATGTGTTACAAAAAGGGCAGGCCGATCCTGGAGAATGAATTTCAATATATGGCCTTTTCGGAGATTATTGCCATCCACACCGACTTCCTGCCGGTGAGAAGCCAGGCCATGCTGACAGCCGAAAGTGTCAGTGAGTTTGACGCAAAATACCTGGAGCTGGCACCAGGCTCACCTGTATTGCGACTGCAGCAGGTTCTGTATACGGGTGATGAACAGCCTGTTGGCATTGGTGTTTTTTATTACCGAAGTGACAGATATCCATTAATTTCAGATATACAACCGTTAAAGGGGGAACGTTAAGGTGTTAGCACTCCTGGCAAACGCCATTAGCGAGCTTGATGAGCCGCTGGCGCTCGAACTGGTTAAGAAAAGTCTGGAATCCGGTGTTTATCCATTGGACATTGTTGAAGAATGCCGTTCCGGTCTGATTGCCGTCGGTGAGCGGTATTCCCGGGGCGAATATTTCCTGGGGGATCTCATTCTTTCGTCGGAGATATTTTCGCAGATCATGGACATGATTGCACCTGTTGTGGAGCAGGCCGACAAGGAGCCTGTTATCGGCAAGATCGTTTTTGGCACGATTGAGGGGGATATTCACGATATCGGCAAGAATCTGGTAGGCTCCCTGCTGCGGTGCTACGGTTTTGAGGTCTATGACCTGGGGGTCGATGTATCGCCTGACAAATTCATGCTGGCCTTAACCGAATCAGGGGCCCAGATATTATGCTTATGTACCTTGCTGTCACCCGGGTTTGAGGCTTTGAAACGGACAATTCAACTGGTCCGGCTGCTGGAGCGCAATACGAAAATCAAGGTGCTGATTGGCGGTCTGGTGAATGAAAAGGTAAGAGAATATACCGGGGCCGATGCCTGGGTTGATGATGCCCGGCAGGGCGTGGAGATATGTCTGGACTGGAGTAAAGCAAGCGTGCAGAAATGATCAGGCCGCGATTTGCAGGGAGGTATCATGAACCACAAAACAAGAGTGACTGCTGCCATTAACCGGCAGCCTGTTGACCGGATACCCTGCGCGGAGCTGGTTATTGCCGATGAACTGATTCAGACCATGTTTGGCAAGACTGCGCTTACGTTCGGACATCGGCTGGAATTTGTCCGGACGCTGGGCCTTGATGCCGTGTGCCTGCATCCGGTGGCTGCTGACGAGCCAGTCCGTTTGCCAGGGCCGCAGGCGGTTGTATTTAGTGAAATACAGGACTGGACAAAATCTGATTTGTTTACCTTTGCGGTGCTCGACGGCCCTATAGGCTGGGGCTTCCGGCTGCTCGGATTTGAGCGGCTCATGACCGGCATGATCCGGCAGCATGAGGACTTCCGGGCGTTAACAGCGGCTGTTGAACAGCTGAATATGTCACTGATGGACAGGCTGGCCGCAAGCGGTATAAACGGGATTATTCTTGCTGACGACATTGCTTATAACCAGGGGGTTATTGCCCGCCCTGCCCTGTTGCGTCAGGCTTTATTCCCCTCCTTTACCCGCCAGGCTGCTTATGCCAAACAACTGGGACTGCCGGTATTCTTCCATTCTGACGGCAATCTGTCATTGGTACTTGCCGATATTACCGCGGCGGGATTTGACGGGCTCCAGTGTCTGGATATGCTGGCCGGTATGGACATCGGAGCCGTAAAAGAGCAATATGGCAATAGGCTTTGTTTATGGGGGAATCTGGACCCGGCAGAGTTGATTGAACCGCGCAGCCAAGAGGAGCTGGCATTGGTGGTGCGCGGTATTGTCGCGGCGGCGGGAAGCGGCAGTGGCTTTATTTTTGGTACTAGCAGCGGTCTCTTTGCGTCGATGCAGCTGGAAAGTGTAAAAAATATCTATGAAATTATTAGAAATTTATAAATATATAACTACCGAAGGTCTGTGATAGGTATCACCTTTATCCGGACCTTCATGTTTTTCGGGAGTACAATTTCTCTGGCGTAAGACGCGGAGGAATTTTTTTATCTAAATATTTATAATAAAAGGAATATTGTCAAAATATGTCGTATATATAAGTTGAGTTGTCTACACGTCTAGTCTATCTAAAGGAGGGACACTATGCAAAACAGAACTGAATCTTTACAATACCGGTGGGTTATCTTAGTGCTTTGCGTATTATGTTTTTTATTCAGCTTTATTACCCGGTTTACCTGGCCGCCGTTAATTTCGGTTATAGTTCCTGCTTTAGGCATGAGTATGGGGCAGGCCGGAGCCTTTATGAGCGCCTTTTATTTGGGGTAAGTGGCTACGCAGATTCCGGCCGGCATCCTGGCGGATAAATTCGGTGTACGGATCATTCTGGCGGTGTGCTTAATTATTGAAGGCCTGGCGACAGCTTCGTTTTCTTTGATCGATAACTATGAGGTGGGTTTTAATCTACGGATTCTAGCCGGCTTAGGTTCGGGTGCTGTATTTTCCTCCTGCTCCCGGGCTCTGGTGGAATGGTTTCCACCTAAAGAGCAGGGGCTGGCTTTTGGCATATTAACGGCAGCCCCTTCCAGCGGTATCCTGATCACTAATATCCTTGTACCCTATTTAAATCTGGAAATTGGCTGGCGGGGCGCTTTTCAGGCTGTGGGCATGCTGACAATCATCGCCGGCATCCTGGTCTTTTTTCTAATGAAAGTGAATTGCCGTTTTACGGAAAAACAAGAAAATATTACTGCAAATCTAAAGTATATATTTGCCAACAGAGATCTTATGCTGCTCTCGGGGGCCGGTTTTTTCCTGATGTGGCTGCAGCTGGGGACGGCTACCTGGGCGAATGCGTATATTAAGGGACTGGGGTTTTCTGTCAGTGAAGCCGGTAAAGTAATGGCTTATTATGGCTTAGGCGGCGCCATAGCCCCGTTGGTATCGGGGATACTATCCGACCGGCTGGGGCAGCGGAAACGGCTTATTGTGGCTGCTTTTGTCCTGGTGGTCCCTTTCACGGTTTTGTTTGGCTATCAGACCCGGCTTGAAGCATTATATATTGTGGGTTTCGCCGGCGGGTTCAGTTCCTATTTGGCAAATCCCCAGTTAACGGTTTTAATTTCTCAGTTTGCCGGAATTAACAGGGCCGCCACGGCCAACGGGGTTGCCAACTGCTTATTTCAGATGGCTTCACTGCTTAGCCCCTGGATTATCGGCCAGGTAATTGATTTTACCGGCAATTTCAACTGTGTCTGGTGGATTCTGGCGGCCGGGCCGGTGGTTGCACTCTTTTTTATCCTGCGGGTTTATGAAGCAAATGTGCCGGCGGCCAAAGTGGGATGTTCCTACTGAGTGTTTCCCAGAAGGCGGCATAGCCGGTAAAGTAGCTGTTACTTATTAATTGGCTTTGGGTAACAAAAAATCTGACCTGCAGCCTGCAGGTCAGATTTTTTAATCTCACAGAATGTATAAATAGATTCTGTGAATGTAAGAAAGCCTGTACCCTAAAGGGCACAGGCGGCTATTACCATCGTCCTAAAGGACTTGACACAAGCCAAGTCTTATTTTATGTAGTTTTTGTGTTTAGAATTTTAGGGTTGCGCCAATACCCACGCCGTTCTCATTGCGGCCGGCATCAGGCATGAAAGAATGGTAGTTGACGTTTAAGTCAACATTGCGGGCAATATTAAAGTTGGCTCCGGCCTGCAATTCCTTGAAGTTGTCGCTGGCGACAAAAGAGGCGTAGCCTGTGGCATTAGGCGAGAGTGGCCCGTTTAACCCAAGACCCAAATAGACATTGGAATCAGAGCCGAAATCACGGTGGCCGATAATGCCGCGGAGCTCATTTGTCATCTGAAATTGTCCGTAAATATCATCACTGCTGCCATAGCGGCCGCGGTCCACGTCCTGATAGCCCAGTGTAAAGTTATTGGTAAGTTTGTGTTCGAGATAGAAGGTGTCGCTGTCAACACCCAGCGCGGTCTGGCCTGTAGTCAGGTCATTGAGCGGGGCAGCAAAGGCAGGGACACAGTTGACAAGCAGTAAAGCGGCTAGAGCAAGTATTGTTTTTTTCATAGGAATCCCCCTTTTCTGGACTAAATTCACAGTCGAAAATTTGATGTATGTTAAATCGCCTGCGTACCGCGTTGTTGGTGCATGGTTATGTATCAGTACTAATAAAGCGGTACTTGTGACGACAGTTAACCCTTATTCTAACAGATAAATATGACAAATGTGTGACATTATGGTAGACATGTGCAAATAAAAACTCATTCTCCTGCTTTAAAAACCATAAAGAGGAGAATGAGTTTTGTTATTTGCTGTCTGTGCAGACCGTCCTGACAGCGGCCCGGTTCTAATCAAATTTCTGGGTGGCTGTAGTTGGCTTGGTCTGCCGTGACTGGAGGAAGTCTTGCGCCGCTTCAGCTGGTTTCGCAGGCTTTGGCGGGCAAATACAACAAAGACTTTATTTCTTGCAGCAGCGAGCCCCTTTTTTAGCATGCTTGTTCAATCGGATCATAGCATAGATAATTTCTTTATATTCGTCTGGCAGATTGGGTATTTCTTCTGTAAGATCAATGGGCGCCAGAACGGATGCCTTCGGGGTGCAGTCATCCACGATGCCTAATAAATAATCAGAAGAGGTTTCATATAGAGTTGCAAGAATGACCAGTGTGTTGAGATCTGGAGCGCTGACACAGTTTTCATAGCCGGATAAAGTCTTGTTGTTAATCCCAGTGAGTTGATAGACCTCAACCTGAGTCAGATTCTGGCGCTCCCGGGCGAGTTTCAACCTTGATGCAATTTTGGGATTCAATGGTACGCCTCCTTTATTATATTTTAGCTTCTATTAAGGCTCGATAGGATATACTCTTAGTATTTTAGAAATAAACGTTGACATTCTTAAATACAAAGAAATATAATTATAAGTGCAATACTTGACGAAAAAAAGTAGTTTATGTTGAATCGCGCAGTCGCTGCCAAATATGTTTGTGGTAGCTTTATCTGCCAAGGGTTTGTCTAACAACATCATTTTGCCGGTGATAAAGATTATGGAGAGGGGCTGGTGTTCATGCGATGCGGATAAGTTTGGGTGTTAAGACGATTGGCTTTTTTTTGCTGGTAGTCCTGATCAATGTGATTGGTTCAGGAATTACTATATATAAAGTCAGTCAGGCTGATCAAACCTTGCAAGTGATTCAGGAACGCAACCTTCCCCGGCTGATGCAAACAAATACAGTAGCTTATAACACAGCCAGCCAGGTTAGTGCTATCCGGGGCTATTTGCTGACCGGTAATAAGACAATGCTGGATGAAGCCAGGCAACTGGCGCAGGAGAATGATAGACTGACAGGGGAACTGCTGGCCGCGGCGACTACCGACGAAGGGCGCAGGCTCGTCGGGGAACTGCAAAGCTTGGCAAAAAACTATCAGGAGATTGCAGAGAATAAAATTATTCCCCTGAAAGCAGCCGGTAAAAGCGAAGAAGCCGTCAGCCTGGTCGGCCAGGAACTTACACCGGCAGCCCGGGCCCTTACCGGAAAGGCTCACGAATATGCCGCTTTCCGGGAAGACCAGATTAAGTTAATATTTACCCAGATAATTGCCGATATGCATACAACCAAGTCGTTCAGTATCGCTCTTTGTTTACTGAGTATGGCGGTTAGTATTCTGATCGGTTTTTTCAGTGCTCGGTCTATCACCCGGCCTGTCGGCCTGCTGGTTGCAACCGCCGGTGAGATTGCGGCCGGTAAGCTTAATCATGATATTGAGGTCAAGTATAAAGATGAAATTGGCGACCTGCAGCAGGCGTTTAGGCTTATGGTGCAAAATCTGCGCACTGTAGTCCGGAATGTCCAGTCCAATGCCGAACAGGTTGCTTCTTCAGCGGAAGAGTTGACCGCCAGCGCCGAGCTGGCGGCCAGGGCAGCCAATCAGGTAACTGATACGACCACGAAAGTGGCCCAGGGAGCGGACGATCAACTGGCAGCGGTTAATGAAACCATGCTCGTAGTGGAGCAAATGTCGGCAGGGGTTCAGCAAATTGCCGCTAATGCTGATTTGGCAGCGGCCAATTCTGACCGGACAGCGCAGGCAGCCGCCAGCGGCAGGCAGGAAGTAGACCGGGCTATTAACCAAATGACGGTTATTGAAAATACTGTCAGGCACTCCGCGGCGGTGGTTGCCGGTCTTGGAGCCCGCTCCCAGGAAATCGGGCAGATTATTGGTACTATTTCCGGTATTGCCGGACAAACCAACCTACTGGCATTAAATGCCGCGATTGAAGCAGCCCGGGCCGGTGAACAGGGCCGGGGTTTTGCCGTGGTTGCGGAGGAAGTCCGGAGACTGGCCGAGCAGTCCCAGGAGGCAGCTAAGCAAATAGCGGCTTTAATCGGGCAGATACAGGCCGATACGGGACAGGCGGTTGTGGCAATGGAGGCTGGCACACGGGAGACACAGGCCGGTACGGCAGTGATCAATAATACGGGTGAGGTTTTCAACTCTATTGTGAACTTAATTCAGCAGCAAACCACACAAATCAGGGAAATATCGGCGGCCATTCAGCAGATGACCGGCGGCAGCCAGCACATTGTGGCTGCTGTCAGGAAAATTGATCATGTCAGTAAGGCGGCGACTGTCCATACCCAGTCGGTAACAGCAGCTACGCAGGAACAATCTGCGGCAACAGAAGAGATAGCCGCTGCCAGTGAAGCGCTGGCAAAAATGGCAGAAGAATTGCAAAATACGGCTAAACGATTTATAATTTGATAAAGAACTCACGGCGTTTGGCGGCAGCGCAAGCCGGTGCCGCCTTTATTCAGACCGGTTGGATGGCTGGATAAAACAAAAATTGATCTGCCGTGTATGGAGGCAGCGTATGGAACATAGCTTTCAGCTAGCGGCGTCAATGTTAAATTATGTTTCGGACACTATCTGGATGAAAGATATAAATGGCCGTTATATTATTGTCAGTGATTCATTTAATACCTTGTTCGGCTTGCCCAAAAACTATGTTATCGGCAAAACAGACTTTGATTTTCAGCCTGTTGAGCGGGCAATCGACTGCCAGAAGCAAGATCAGCTGGTTTGCCAGCAGCGGCTGACTACCACTTTTAAAGACTACCAGATTGCCGCCGACGGGAAAAAGCGTTTTTTTGAGATTAGCAAACTGCCTGTTTGCGACGAACACGACCAGGTAACCGGGATAATCGGCATTGGGCGGGATATTACCAGTCAGATTCGCATAAAAGAATATTTAAAATACTTTAGTTATAATGATCCCCTTACCGGTCTGTATAACCGCAACTATTTTGAGGAACTACCCTACAAGCTGTACAAGCGGCAGGTACAGGTTGCAGGGGTTCTGATCTGTGATATCGACAATTTAAAGCTGATTAATGATATTATTGGTCGGGATGCCGGGGATGCATGGCTTAAAGAAGTATCCAGTATTGTTAAAAATGCCGTCAGCCAGCAGGGCATTGCCGTCCGTACCGGTGGTGACGAATTTGCCATCGTTATTTATAATGCAACCCCTGACATTATGGATTCTGTCAGGCTGGACATCAGGCAGCAGCTGGCAGAAAAGAATAAGCAGGATCAATTACTGCCGTTAAATATGGCAATCGGCCAGGCTGTTGGCGATTTAACCGAACAGGACTTCTTTTCCCTGGTTAAAAGGGCTGAAGCCGGGATGTACCGGGAAAAAATGCAGCATATGCAGAAGCTGAGCGGGAGCTTGCTCAACACGGTGATTGAGCCGCTGTTGCTGCGGGATGCCGGTCAGGGACCGCAGGGGGAGCGTATCCTGCGGTATGCGGCCGCGCTCGGGGCTAATCTTGGTTTTACCGAAGAAAGAATGCACCGTTTGTGCCTGTTTGCTGAGTTTCAGGATATCGGCAAAATCATTATAGCTGAGAATGTTTTACAAAAAAACGGATCCTTGTCAGATGATGAAAGGGCTGTTTTGCATCGTCATCCCGAGACAGGCTTTCATTTGGCCAGAATGACAGTTGAACTGGCCCCTGTTGCCGACTGGATTCTTAAGCATCATGAGTGGTGGGACGGGGCAGGCTATCCGCTGGGCCTCAAAGGCCGGGAGATCCCGCTTGAGGCCAGAATCGTTCAAATAGTAAATGCCTATGATACAATGACCTATGGCCGACCCTACCGGCAAGCCATCACGGCGGCAGCTGCTGTTGAAGAACTGCAGGGCCTGGCCGGGATTAAATTTGATCCTGAACTGGTGCCCCGCTTTGTCGAGCTGCTTGACAGCGGCCAGATATAGTGTCAGCCTGAGATTTTAGAGTGATTGTTTCCAATATATAATAAGTAGCGCAAAGCTTCAAGCCTGTGTTGCGTAATAATCGAAACGTCAATGGGGCCAGAGTCCCTATTGACGTTTTTTTAGTCTAACAGAATTTGCAACTACATTCTGTGGAGATAAGAAGGCCTATATATTAAAGGGTACAGGCAGCTTCTGCCATCGTCTTAAAGGACTGGCAAGCCAAATCTTTTTTTATCTGCCAGAATTTATAAATACATCCTGTGTCGTCGATAGGGAATAAGTCCCCTATCGACGTTTTCTTACATTTCTTGCTAATAATTTTTGTTAAGCTATAAAAAACTTCATATTTTGCAACAGGTGCCCTACGGGGCTTAATAGGGAAGACCGGTGCAATACCGGCGCGGTCCCGCCACTGTAACGGGGAGCAAACCCAAGATTATACCACTGGAAGAATATTCCGGGAAGGTTTGGGCAAGTGAAGATCCGGAGCCAGGAGAACTGCCTGTTTGCCAATCACCGCTTTAACCTACGAGCGATAGGGAGGGGATTATTAGTTTATTTATATTTCCTCCCGGCTATTATGATAGCCGGGTTTTTTGCATGATCAGAAAGTATATCGGTTTCAGATCATAAGTAAGAACGACTAGGGCTTCTGCCGGCGTCCTGAGGGACTTGGCACAAGCAAGTCTTTTCTTATGACCGGGTGTCACTATACCATTCTGAATGGGTACTCCGGTGATGCATAGTACTATGGGGCCGGCCAGGCAACCGTCAATAACAACCAGGCAGGGGGCTATCGCTATCCCTGCTCTTTTTTTGCATATAGATGGCCAGGATTGCAATTTGGCCGACGATATTACGGAACTTTGATTTGTTAGAAAAATATTAATTATTTTTCTAAAGTTGCAGCTTTAAAGGCCCCAACCTGTACGGATAAAGAATAGGGGGGATAGTATGAATGATATCTGCAAAGATTTACAGGCAGGAAACAATGAGTATACTCTGGAGCAAATTACAAGCATTATCAAACATTATGACGAGTTATACAGCATTGTGCAGGTAGCTGCCATGAAATACGAAAAAATTCGGACAACTTCTGCCAATACCAGCAAAGAAGATATTTTGTGCACATTAGTTGATGTAGATCAAAGTATAGCAATATTATCACCGCTACAACAAAAAATCCTTAAGATGTTAAAAGGGGGACATAGTTATTACGAGATTTCTCTTGCTCTGCAGCTAAGTACAGCCAGATTGAAATACACAGTGCATCAGGCATTGGTGGGCCTGACTGATTATCTGAACGCAAGCCAGACAGCAAATATAAGAAAAGCCAGGAGGCAGTTAAAATGAAATATTACACACTGGCTGTCATTGAAGATGCGTATCGCTGCCAAAGCCCGGAATTAACAGAAACAGAGATTAAAGAAAAAGCCAAAAAGATTCACTCGCAGTTAAACACTCTTGATGTCGGGTGGCGCCGGAGCAATAAGAAATTTTATCAAATGGCCGAATTCGGCAAATTTGCTTCCATATTTTTTTGATTGATGAAAGGTTGGCGGCGCGATTGTCATTAGGATTACAGGATATGAGTTTTTTTGCTTTGTACGGAGGGAGAAATCGGAGGTGACTGAAATTTCAATACAAGTAATTCCCCCGCAGTCACATTATTTAGATTTAAGTATGTTGGCATGGGCCGGGGAAATATTTCGGGGTTAGAGACGTAATCGGCAAAGTAACTTTTTTGATTCCCATTACTACATGAATATAATTAAGGCTGTAAATGGTGTGTGGGATAAATCTAATTCTTTTGTGCTGGAGACTGTGGTTCTGTCACACATTGGGGGAAAGCAGTTATGATTTTATCTCGCTTTACTTCTTCATTGTTACTTGGAAGTAGACTTTAATTAATATGCAATCAACAGTAAAATTTTGGGTTGAGGGTTCTCTTGAGTCATTCACGCTTTTATAGTGTACTTAAATTAACAGACAAGATAGCGATGTTATCATCACTACGACAAAATCTATCAAGTGGACGAATTCGCAGTGCCCCTATTTTTTTGATTGCTAAAAGGCTGGCAGAGCAATTTCCTTCGATAAAGTATGAGGTTTTGCTTATAGTTACAATTTTTTGTAAAAATCGATATTTTTTATCCCTGGCGGCTCTATTTTGTACGGATAAAAAGTAGAAGGAGGTTCTATGCAATAATTATAGCCCGACTACGCTGTACTTCGCTAAGGTCAGACCAGATGTAACTAAACTGCCTCGAACGAGAACTTATTCGGCTATGCTGTGCCTCGTATGTCCCCGAAATTTGTTTCAAGTAATGAGAAAGGAGGCAGCTTATGAGTCAGTTGCAGGATATTATTCATACCGTCTATTTTCAACTGGAGAGTCTTACATCCACATATCCGGGCCTGGCAGTGGTGTATGGCCTGCCGGCAACCCCGCCGGCCAGCCTTACCATAGCCCTTGAGCACGATAAAACACGGATGGATGAGCAGTACGAACTGGCAGGGTACCGCAAACGGCCCCGCGTACTATTCGCCGATATCTATACTACCAGCCTGGAAGACCGTAACAATATCTCTGAGGCAATTAAGGACCTGTTCGAAAACAACAATCTGCCGGTACTGAACGCTTCGCGTCAGGAAACGGGCAGTATACTGATCGGCGACGGGGTTCGGGTTGAAGTGGATATGACCCAGCGCTTCAAAGCTAGAGCCAAGATTTATCTCTACACATTAGTTCATTAAAAGGAGTGATTCATTTGCCAACACCAGCTTTTATTTCAGCTTTAAAATCCGATCGTTGCGTCCACTATCTGAATAACGTGCTGTTAACCCGGGCGCAGTCTTTTGATATCAATGCCAATGTTCCCACAGAAGTGATTGACGAGATCGGCAATTCCAGTCATGCCGGCGTTAGTAGTGCCCCACCTGAGGTGGCCCTTAGTGTATCGGTATTTGATACAGGCGTAGACCTCGCCAGGTCACTGACAGGCAGATCAGCAGCAACCTCTTTTAGTCTTGAACATTTTGCGAATGCCCAGGTTGATTATGTCGGCCTGGTGCGGGACAATAGCGGCAATTTTTACCGTTCTGTCTATGTCCGGAATGCTTGCATCAACAGTATTCAGTATGGCTATGACACAGCCGGCAATGCTGTGGAAGCGTATAGTATGCTGGGGGACAACCTGACTGTATTTGACGGCTATGTCCTTACCAAAAGTTATACCATTGTCGATCCTGCTACCAAGTCGTTTATCCTGCCGTTAACCGGTGCGGAAGCGCCGATACCGACAAAAAGCGGTAGCTACTTTAACGGCGCTTATATTTTGCAGGTAGCAAGGATCGCGAATAACGTAAAAGTTAATCTGAAAGAAAGCGACTACTCTTATGACGCGCCTACTAAGAAAATTTCTCTCCTCAATTCTTTTAGCACTGAACTGGCCGCCGGGCAAGTCTTTACCATTACCTTTTACTCGGCCCAAACCGGGACATCCGTGGCGCCGGTGTTCAACGCCGCTGTACCTGCTGTCAGAGGCGAATTTACGCCGGTCAGTATCGGTCTTAGCACCAAGACCCTGATTCCCCGTCTGCAGACAGCCAAAATCGGGATTAATCTGGCTCAAAAGCGCGTGCCCCAACTGGGCAGCCGGCAGGTGTTGTATGCGTCTGGCGCCATACCGTCGGTGGGCGGCAGCTTCAGTGTATTGATGAATGATCTCAGTCTGCGGAAGCTGTTGACCTACGGCAATACCGGCAGCGGAGAAACGCAGTTTGGTATTGAGCAGCTGCCAGCGTATGGTGCCCAAAATAACCTCGGCCTGGAGGCCATGATCAAGTCACCGGTTGATAACACTGTGCTCAAACGGATTACAGTGCCCGATATTGTTGTTGATTCAGGCGGCATGCCGTCCACCGTCAACGGCACCCTGACCGAGTCGTTCACCTGGACAGGCCGGACAGGTACTGTAACGATTGCCAATAGTTAAAAGGCAAGGGAAGGGGGGATGTATCCCCCTTTCCTTAATAAGGAGAAAAATGTTTGGTTATTAAGGGAGGAATACGATCATGAATACGGATGAACTGCTAGCCCGCACCAATGCCAAGCTGCAGCACCTGCTGGAAACCTCACTGGACTTTGCTTTGCTGGTTACTGAGGGTGACGAAGTTAAATTTGAGACGTATCGCAAGGTGATGCTCAATAAGTACAATGCCCTGAAAAAGGCCAACAGCAGCGATTTTACTGTCTGGAGGGAGGAACATGAATAATTCAGCTATGTATACGCGCGAGAAGCCTTTGGCTGTCACCTTTGCCGGCGAGACCAGGAACTTTGTCCTTGTTTCCCTGTCTGCTGCCGGCCAGGAGCAGGCTGCGGCAGCTGCCCAGGCCGTCCACAGTGAGACGCTGGCGAAGCTGTTGACAGTGGAGGCGTCAATAAAAAATGTCTGCCTGCTGCAGGATATCGATTTGCTGCGGGAAGCCGTTCTGGTGTCGGAACAGGTGGATTTGCAACAAAAAGCAGCCTTAACCCTGGCTGATGCCGATGACGAGCCTGAATATCAAGCCAGGCTCGCTGCCAAAACGGAACAGGTCAAGGAGGGGCGTCGGTCTGAACTGCTGCACCTGAGCAATGAACAGCTGGCAGATATGCTGACAGGGCGGGAAATAAGCCGGCAAAGCCAGGCCGCCTGGCAGTGGGCGACGCTTGAAGCCACTCTGGTGGAGACCCTGCACGGGGAAGACGGACAGCGTATGTTTGACTCCCTGGCAGAAATGAAACAGGCCCTACCGGCGGAAGTACTGGAAAAATTGTGTGAAGCGCTGCTGGAGTTTCTGACCGGGCGGGGTACAGCCCAGTCTTTTCTAAAACCCCATACTTTCAAAAAATAGACAACTATGCCAGGAGGTATGGGGTAACATTGGCTGCTTCCATGCAGGAGGATGTATTTCTGGTGGAGGCCGCTTTTTACGGACAGTATTATGAACAGGCGCGAGAATGTATACACGCGATCCAGGAACAGGGCCTAGCCTGCAGCCCGCCGGAGGAGATACTTGATGATCCCCGGCTGTTTAAAAACTGGCTGGACCAGTGCCGGCAGGCTGGTCAGAGAGAAAGATTTTAAAATAGGTTTCAAGGCCACAGCAGGCTGTGGCCTTTTTCTTTTAACGGGCATAGGAGCAGTCTCCAATAGCAAGCAAAGTCGAAGGAGGTGGAGGCTATGGGACTGGGGGATCAACAGGACGAGTTTTTCAATTGGTATGAAAATTCAGGGCAAGAGAATATTGATCAGGGAGTACTAAATGTATGGCAGGGAAAGATTGACCGGGGCGAAAAACTTGGCCCGGATTTTCCACAAGAATTTCAGAATAAGGCCAATGCAGCGGCGGAAAGAATAAAAGCTTTCAATGCATATAAAGAAGTTCAGCGACAAAGACAGGAACAAGAAGACGAACGCCAGCGGTTAATGCAGGAGCTCAATCCGTCACTTGCGATCGCTAATGAGGAGATAAGGCGAAACGAGGAAACGGCGGCACGAAATGCAGCACAAGTTCAACAGCAACCGCAGGAACAAGAAGACGAACGCCCGCGGTTATCACAGGAGCTTAATCCGTCACTGGCAGATGCCAATGAGGAACGAAGGCGGAACGCGGAAGCCGCGGCGCAGAATGCAGTGCAGCCCCAACCGCAGGCCGAAGTGCAGCAAACGAATGGAGAGCTGCAGCGGTTGGTGCAGAAGATGTCTCCCACAGCAAATGAATACACCAGGCCGGAACCCGGAAGAGCTTACAAGAATCAAGAGGTAAAGCTGGCTATTGGCAGTACGGATTATGGTTCTGTTTCGGCCCAGGTTTATGAATATACCGGTGCTAGCGGCAGTTTGTCTTTGCCGGAAAAGTCAGAGCTTGATTATATTGTGGAAGCATTTCAGCGTAGTAAAACAGATGGTGGCGGTTATGGGATAAATATTGTCGACGATTCAGCGCAGCAGAAAGCCCGGTTGAGAGGTGAGGTGTCAGCGTTTGGAGCTGGAATGGGTTATCTGCTTTCCGGGGTGGGCGGTGGTATTGGTAGAGGTTCAGCAGCAGCAGGGCGAATTGGGAAGATGGCTAGGGAGTCGAGTAAAGCTGCGAAAGCGCTGCAGAATATCAAAGCTAGAAATGTGATAAATAAAACTGCGGAAGAAGTAAATGAATGGTGGAAAGTGGAAAAGGGCTATGCTAATCCACCTTACAAAGCAGGAACTAAAGTAATAGAAGTAGAACTTCAAGAAACTACCAACTTTGTACGTGTATATGATGAAGTAAACTCTTTCCAAAAAGGCGGTTGGCTAATGAGGAAGGAAGACATTGCAGGCCTAACTGCAGAGCAAATCAAAGATAAGTTTGCGCTGCAGTATGTTCCCAAGTACGTCGCCGATGTCAAAGTTCCTGCGGGAACTAAAATACGTATAGGAGAGGCAGGAAAAATAGCAGAATGGGGAGAAGGAGGTGGAACTCAGATTGATTTACTGAATAAGAAAGTCGGTGAATTCCTGAATCCGAGACTTTTAGAAGGGGAATGGTGGTGAGAACGTGAAGCAGTTTGAAGTTGAAGGAAATACAATAATCATAAAGGGGAACAGGGTCAGTTTTCAGCACAAGATTGATAATGTGAAAAATTGCAATGGGTTGCATATAGTTTTATTGGATATTCCTTCAGATACTCAGTTTCTAAATAACGTATATGCTGTAGACGATAGCGGGCGTATAGTTTGGCAGATTCAGGATGCTGGTGAAGTATATCCTATCAAGAACGATATTGATTACGTTGGTACACGAATAACAGAAGACAATGAAGTCGTTGTGACCAACTTTTATGGTGTCACATATACCGTTGACCCTACCAATGGCAGAATTCTTGATAGAGGAACGACGAAATAAAGAGTATCTCACTGCAACTTGGGTCTGTAAATAGTTTGTGCTTAGTCTAGGATAAAGATGATTTGAGTTTATCGGGAAAGAGAACGGACAACAGCAAAAGAATTTCTTCCCAATTCTGAACCTGTCCGGTCCATCTACGCAAAACATTCACATGCCCAGTACATCTTTGCAATAGTCCAGGTCAATCCCAATGACCGTGGGCCACGGGGACAGGCTTGACTTATCTGATTATTGACTTAGTATATTCAGTTTTTTTGTTCACGTCAGCGACTAACTATCAAATAATCAATTCACAGTGTATAGCTCATCCTTATAGGGGGGCTTTTTTCATGATTAATTCTAAGTCAAAGGAGAACAATATGAATTTATATTTATCACTGGAGGTGACTAAGCAATAATGGCGGATAATGTAAGACGTATAGTTGATAATGACGGTATTGCACCAGTAAATCAGTTTGCGGTGGCAGCTAATATTGCTAATTCAACCGCGGCGCCAGCTTATGCGAAAATAGTTCCTGTGCCCAATTATACCGGCAATTTAAGAGTTGAAACTGTGACCACTAAGAAACAGCATTACCTTACGGACTATGGCCTTCCAGGCGATGGCGCATTTCATAGCATCGCCAGCCTGTTTCCAGCGGTTACCTTAGCGGAAGTGCAAGCCCTCAATCCCACGGCAACCTTGGAAAATTCGGCGGATTGGTATATCCTCCAGAAGCTCACCAATGAAGTGGAGAAACATTCAGAGATCATCCTGGACGGATCTTTTCTCACTGATATCCCTATTGTGATACATCGCGAGCATTTGATTTATTCAGGCATATACGACACGAAAGTAACACGGAATACAGGTGGACTCTGGTCTGTCCTATATGCGCAAGGAAATATTGAAGCTGCCTTTATACTTGCAGGTGTACCCGGTCAGTACGGTCAATATAATCTTGCTTTTCGTGATTTTTATGTTTTTGCAAAGGGAAGCGTGAAGCCCAAGTATGGAATTAAAGTCGCTGCTGGTATGTCCGGTTCGTATGAAGTGAATGGACTGTTTCTGGAAAACAGCAGTTTCGCTCACTTTGCTCACAGTGGTTTGGCCCTAGAATCTGGTGTTACATGGCTCCGAATAGATAATTGCGGTTTTAGTTATAACTCCCAAAATGGTATCTATGGTGCGCATGGTGTAACCGGACAGAAAAATGATATAAAAATCTGTAACTGCAGTTTTGGTGGCAACGGTTATGATGAATCTCTGTCCGGGCACGCACTCGCTGACAAAACGATGGGACATGCTATCAATATCTCGGGCACAGCTATATCGATTACTGAGTGTGAGTTTGCGTTCAATGGCAATACCGGGGTCTATCTGAATGATGGTCCTTGCAGCGGAATACATATTGATAAGAATTATTTTGAGAAAAATTTTCTTGCTGATATCTATGTTACTCCAGGAGCTGCCTCTTACCGCCATAACTTTTTCATAGGGCCGTCTACCTATTACGAAGAAAGAAGTACACCTGTAGGACCTGATTATCTTGGGCGAGTATATGTAGAATCAATGGGAAGGGCAGTACGCTGTATACCTGATTTTAATGTGGATTTGAATACTGCCGAGATAAAAGATACGGATATTGCTCTGCCGATTGCAACATATATACATACCGGCAATAAAGAAATAATTGTTTCGGCTGTAGATATTGTGACCGGCACTTTTACTGCGGTCGGGCATGGGTTAAGCAATGGCGCACTGATTGCTCCTGTGCCGAACTGGGCAAATGAGGAAATATATCCTATAGATAAATATCCGGGAGGCTTATCACAACCAGCAAATGGTTATTATGTTGAAACAGTGGATGCAGATCGCTTTAAGCTATATATGGATATTGCGCTGACTACTGCTGTAGCACTATCTGCTAATCCTAATTTGGACTTATCGCTATGGCACTTTGAAAGTGTACCCGTAGTACAAAGGATTCAAATCACTGAATTGGCAGAAAGATCGAAATGCAGGCTGGTCATCCAAAGCAAAAATCTGTTGAGGGCTTCTCCTGTTTACGTGTACACAGGCTTTATTGGTATATCTCAGACTTATATGCGATCACCTGCCAGTATCGATGTGCAAACCGCCGCAACGTACTCCTTTCCGGTATTAAACTTAAACGGCGATATCTTCAATCGCGCAGACATCTTAATTGACAACACGGGGTTTAATACATTAATGGTTAATGCAATGCGGATACGGTCGAACACGGCCTCTACTAACAATGTAACATATAGTCCATGTACGTTAGTGGATACATCATATGCTCACTACAATAAGGCGTTTACACATGTTACGATTACTAGCATGGCATTTGCTAATGGCAGCAAAATTGAGGTGTATAGAGCATGATGCATAATTGAGGGGGACGGTCTCTGCCCAGGGGGAGGCATCTCTTGCATCTTAACCAAAGGGGCAGCATCTCACACCGGCGCTGCCCTTTTTGACAAACTATCGAAAACGGAGGGATATTATGGCTCAGGATAATCTGGATTTAAGTCAACTTACGGCTTTAATCGAAAGCATTGTGGCTCAGACTCTCAGCCGGTCACGCAGCGATGAACCGAAAACCTGGCTGTCCAATGATCCTCGCTTTATAAACGAGTTGTTTTCCTATTATCAAAAACCGGAAGGGCCGTCAAGTACGGATCGGCTATTTGACCAATTGGGGCAAATAGGCAGTATAACCAAATCATTTGAGTCTAATCTAAAAGGTGGAGATAGCAACATTGGCCGGTTCCAGATAGGGGCAACGTTGAGCGGTCTTGGTGGAATTTATGATGCTTACAAAATGGGCGATCCTCTTAGCGGGGCGGCAGCAGGTGCACAGCTAGGAGCTGCTCTGGGTTCTCCGCTGATCGGCGCCGCAGTGGGCCTAATTGCCGGACTCTTCTCTCATGGGATTGACAAATGGCAGCGGCCCAAATTCAAGGATGCCGATAAGGCCTATGATAAACTCTTTAGTCTGGACCGGGGCGAGCGGGATGAATTTTTCCTGCCTGAGTCCGCCTATTTCCGGGCAGGCAGCGGCGCATCCAATATTGTCATCCAACTGGGCAACCGGCAGCTTGATGACCATATCCGCGAATCACTTACCAACAATTACGCATCCCAGTTGCAACGGGGCTTGGTTTTCTAAAACATAGAGAACCAGGTCCTTTAAATTTATAAAGAGGTGAGAGTAAATGGTAAAATGGAAAATCCGCGAAGTCGGGCGGCAAAACTATGTAGTTCTCGATGTAAACCCTTCCCAGTACAGCCGCAGCCGGGATGTTGATGTGGCCTATGAGCCTTTGGTTGACGGCAGCTACTGCCGGATTGTTTCGCCAAGCACCTATAAGAAAGAAAATTATCCGTTAGTATGGGCCAGCGTAAATCAAACCCAGCTTGATATGCTTATGGGCTTTATTAATAAAAAGGTTGAGATTGTCGATCATCTGTTGGCGACATCCACTGTTTACGTCGATGGCGTTGAGCGGCAATATCTGCTGACAGGTACTGGCGAGCAGCGCTATGCTGTCAATATTAAACTCCGGGAGGTGTAACTATGGCGGTATTGACAGCGGCCGGCAATCAGGCCTTAAAACAGAAGAATTTTGTTTCTCACACCAGGGTCTATATTAATGATGAGCTCTATATTGATACCTCGGCGGCGGTCAGCGATATTCCGGTTATCGGCTATAAAATCAACCGCAGCCGCAAGCTGGGAGCAGCTAAGCTGGTTTTGCAGGTCGCCAACCCGGGTGGGATATATTCATTTAAGCGGCGGGAGAATCCGGTCTTAGGCCATGGCAATGCGATAAAATTGCAGGAAGGTATTGTGGTAGGCCAAACCATTGAATGGTTTACCCGGTTTACCGGTATCATTGTTTCCCAAATTGCCTCCAACCACGGCGGCAAGGCCTCACTGCAGGTCAACGCCATGGATAATATGAAACGCTTGCTGGATTATTTGCCTGATGATGTAACCTATTCGCCGACCGTAGTGGCAGTTAAGGGGGAAGTGCTGACGGCAGTCGCCGGTGGCAACTGGATGCACTATAAAGCCACTACCGGCAATCTCCCGTGGGTGGATATCCCTTACCCCATGTTTTATAAAGAGGGGACCAAGATAAAGGAAAACTACGAAATAGATCTGATCAACGGCGAGGTGTATTTTGGCGAAAAGATGGTGGGCCGCAGGACTGTTGAAGCCACGAGGGTCACAGATACAAAATATACAATACCTGTGCCTATGCAGGCCGGGTATGAAATCCGAAGATCTTTTAAGCGTCTAACATCACTCCTCGCGTTTTTAGAAAGATTTACTGAGCAGGTGCTGCCAGGCAATATATCAATAACTTACAGCGGCAATGAAATTACATTCTCCCAGGATCCATTTAAAGATTTACCGTGGCAGTATAGTGAAAGAAAAATTTATGTGACCCTGGATGGCCCTTACCAGGTAACAGCCGACTACTGGTACTATGACGACAACACCAATCAGGCCGAAGAGGTAATCCGGGACCTAGCCTTAAAGGCCGGTTTTAAAGCCGGGCAGATTCAACTGGAGCCCACGAATATCTCTCTGAAGCCGGTCCGTTTTACCAACCTGACGATTAAAAACGGTTTTGAGGCTTTGCAGAAAATTAAGCAGCAGCTGAGTCCCAACTATATCATTACCTGTGACACAGAGGGGAACCTGCGCGGCTATCATGCATCCCAGCAACTGCTGTCCGATTATGACCTGGAATTAATAAAAAAGATTGATGCTCCGATCACCGAAGAAAGTCTGTATTCGGTGGTGGTGGCCCATGGGGTCGACCTCAATCCCAATGATCTGGGAAAAAACGCCGTGGCTGCTAACCTGCTGCCCACTAGTGGCATTATTACTGTGACCGGCAGTCCGGATCTGGTGCTTAATAAAAGTACCGATGATCAAATCAGCTGGCATTGGGTGCAGATGAATAATGATACACCGCCGGAATTCCCTATAGATCTGCTTAAGATTACGCTGGCAGAAGCCAAGCGGATCGAGGAAATCGATGTTTTGTGCGGGGACTATAAGGGCGGGACGATCCAGCAGAGTATCAGCGTACAGGTCAGTGAGGACGGAGAGAACTGGTTTTACACCGACCGCTCTTCCCGGGGGATCACAGGCTCTTCCAGCCAATGGGCGGCTGTTAAGGGCGGAGAACTGGAAAAACGCAAGATTAAGCATATCAAATTTATTGCCGAAGCCTCATCCGACTGGATGGAAACCCACACCTATACCAAGCGCTCCGGCTTTTTACATCTTAAAACTTCTGTCAAAAGCGACAACTATTTCCATTGGTATTTTGCTATCAAAGAGGTACAGATCTGGGAAGAGAACATGATTGAGGCCACTTGTGCGGTAGCCAATTGCATTGGGATTGGGGATCAGCTCAATTCTGTTTTCTATATACCCAATATCCCGGTTGCCCTAGGGTCAGTAAGTATTTTCGTGGAAGGCCAGCAACTGGACACTAAGAAGTACACGGTGGACTACCCGACAGGCAAGGTGACCTTCCAAGTGCCGCCGGCCGGGATCATTACCGCCAATTACACCGTTGTCACCAAAAAGCAGCCCCGGTATCAGT
This sequence comes from Bacillota bacterium, assembly GCA_023388195.1. GTDB lineage: Bacteria > Bacillota > Negativicutes > Sporomusales > Sporomusaceae > Sporomusa. The sequence continues at coordinate 8,370 of JAEWGR010000164.1, read as the reverse complement.
CAGACCAGAATGACCGCTACGAGAATAATGTTACCCTTATAAATCCGCCCCATATTTCTGTCTTTAGCGGCGGCGATATTGCCAAAGAGTCCGCTGCCTATAATCTGCTCAAAAAGGTCGGTCTGAAAAAGACATCTTTAAAGTCTGACGCTTATTTAAATTCACTGGGGGATGTCAAAAAGAGAGGCGATGAAATACTGCAGGAGATTTCCCGCCTGGAGGAAACCCTGGATATTGATGTTGTCTACCGGCCGGATGTGGATATTTGCCAGACAATCGGAGTTTTTGATCCTGTGCTGGGGCTGACGGAGATGTATTTTATCGAGGAAATTACGGAAAGTAAGCAAGGCTACCGGTCTTCCCTCAATATCAAAGTCAGCAATTACTCTCTATAAAACGTAAATTATGTTAAGGCGGTGAGTAAAATGCCTTTTGGCAAAGAATTATCCCATATGATTGAGGAGCAAATCAGTAAAACGGTCGAGAATAAAACCTCCGGTACCGGCTCCGGCAGCCTGGTGCGTCGCTCTGGGGTGGACGAGGGGCGTCTTGCCCAGCTGGAAGCAAATCTGCAGCGATTTACCGAAAAATTTACCGAATTTCTCAGCAACCAAAAGAAAGGCAAGCGTACCCTGGTCGAGTATGGCCTGAATGTTGTGGCACTGGAAGGCATGCGCCTAGCCGTTACTGCCGGCCGGGCTACTTTTGTCGACCGGGACGACCCAGTGGAAGTAGCCTATACCTTCCTGCAGATGGCTGCTGCGGGCTCAGAGCGGCAGTTCCGCTATATCTATGTTAATAGTGACGGTGTTGTTCTGGAAAGCACGACCGACCCAACCAACATAGGCACCGGGTATCTGCCGCTGGCGATTATTGATGTCTGGGCCAATACGTCAGAAATAGATCAAAATAAGATTCAGGATATCCGGCCTCGGGCCGGTGCCGAAGATTCAGACACTGCCGCCAATAATCAGGTACTGACAGGCAATGCAACGATCTATAGTCCTGACACGGGCAATGACAGTTTTATCGTGGCAGCGACCAATCCCGCAAGTATGAAAGTCAACATTTCAGCCGGCCGGGCACTTGTAGCCGGCGAAATATTAAATGCGGAGGGCGGGATACTGGATCTTGCCAGCCACAGGAATGTGGTTAAGGAACTGATTGCTATGAGTGACGGGGTACAAAAGAAATATGATTTGTACCATCAGGCGGTGACCAGTCCGGTTATTTATGTAAATGATGTGCAAACTGCTGCGACGGTGGATGCCGCCAACGGATCGGTGACATTTTCTTCTGCTCCCCCGGCCGGCTCTATAATTAGGGCTTCTTACAGCTTTTCCGGCAATTATATGCTGGTTTTCCTGGTGGAAAAGGCTCATACCAATGAGGGCACCTCCTTTGGCGTTATCGGCTGGACCCTTGGCAGCAATCGCAGCAGCCTGCAGCCACCGGTGCTGTCGGCCAACCAGCATGCCATCGCTAAAGTGGACATGTCCGGCTCCATCACCGCCATTACTGATGCGGCCATTGACAACAGCTATGAAATAAAAAACCTGACCCAGGAGGACCTGCAGCGGGGCGGTCAGCTTACCGGCGGCAGTCTGGCTGTCGGTTCCATTACCGGTGACCATATTACTGCCCAGGCCATTACCGGGCAGAATATCGCCATTGAAGCGATTACGGGCCCGCACATCGCGCTGGAGGCTATTGCAGGCCAACACATCGCGGTGGAGACCATACAGGGTGTTCATATAGCCCCTCAGACCATTAGCGGCGACCGGATTGTGACCAATGCCATTACCAGTGATAAGATAGCCGGGAATACGATTTCTGCCGGTCATCTTACCGCCAATGCGGTTACCAGCGATAAAATAGCAGCCAATAGCATTACCAGCGGCAAAATAGCCGCCAATACCGTAACCGCCGCTCATGTTGTTGCCGGTCAGATCACAGGTGATAAACTGGCTGTCAACAGTGTTACCAGTGACAAAGTGGCTGCTAACACGATTACCGGTGGTCATATTGTTGCCGGACAAATCACAGGCGATAAAATAGCCGCCAATGCCATTACCAGTGATAAAGTAGCTGCTAACTCCATTACCAGCGGTCATATCCTTGCGAGTCAAATCACAGGTGATAAATTGGCCGTCAACAGTGTTACCAGTGACAAAGTGGCGGCTAATGCCATTACCGCCGGTCAGATTGCCGCCAATGCCATTACTGCAGCTAAAATTGCTGCCGGGACAATTACCGGCGACAAGGTAGCGGCCGGCACGATTACCGGTGATAGGATTGTTGCCGGCGGCATTGAGGCGGCCAATATTAAAACCGGCGCTGTTAACGCCAGCCATATCGCCGCCGGTGCCATCACTACTGCCAAGCTGGCAGCCAATGCGGTTACTGCCGATAATATTGCTGCCAAGGCCATAACGGCCGATAAGCTGGCCGCCAATGCCGTCACCGCCGAGAAACTGGGCGTAACCGAACTAAGTGCCATAACAGCTAAAATAGGGACCCTGCGCACCGCCACTACCGGCGCCAGGACGGAGATTAAGGACAACCTGATAGAAGTGTATGATGCCAATAATATACTGCGGGTCAGAATGGGGGTGTGGTAATGCCACCGGGATTACAGATATGGGGGGGAAGAGATCAGATAATAATTGATGTAACGACGAGTATACCTAAGAAATTAGGTGAAATTTATTTTGGGATAGTTTCCGGGAGTATGCGTGATAGTAATTTGCTCATGGGAAGCCCGTGGTGGATTATTTGCCCGGCAAACACTACTGTTTATATGCCCCAATATTATGAGCAAGCGTATGCATATGTGGAAGGTGATACAATTTATTATGATTTTACTAACTATGGTAGTTTTTACGGGCCTAGGAATCGAATCAATTCATTATTGATTTATGGGGTTGCTTAAATGAAACATGGTGTAGAGATTTACACAAACAAAGGTAGTTTGCAATTAGCGGATTACTTAAAAAATTATTTTTTTATTTGGAAAGAAGAGTTTTATTTCCCAACTAGTGGCTCTAACGGCTTTTACCGATATACCTTGGAATCAAGCCTGGGTTTAGGTTCATTAATGGCTATTTCTGCCCCAGCACCATCTACTATAATAATAAATAGTTTCTCTGTATATGCGGGGCAACCAATAATTAAGCTTTTAAGTTCAGTTCCAGGTCAGAAAATTGAAGTGTATTACTTTTCTGAAGATGGGGGAGGGCAACCGGGGAAGAATTTTGAATTAAAAAATGAAAACAATGAGATAACTTTTTCTGATACAGATGCAGCCAGTGTTTTAAAAGTATATGAATCAATAAACGGAAATTTAGGCTTTTCCCCAACTTCATCTGACCATGTTATACACACTTTCGCGCACGGACCTAGCATAAAAACCGCATTTATTACAGGCATCCCCTCTTGTATGGAATGGGATGATTCTATCGCAGTAACCTGTTCATTGCATTCTTCGTTTCAGTTTAATACAGATAGTACATTTTTTTTAATTAAGGGACTAGGCGCCCTAGGATATCCTGTACCACATAATACGAATAGGTATACCTATTATAATCCTAGATATTCATTTATGCTTGCTGATGTGACTTTGTTAGATGCTGTGTGGGATGCATGGAATAATTCCGTTTAGTTAAATGAGGGCGAACTCCAATAATATCAATTGGATGGAGTATATCACACCAGAAGTCTAATACTACATCGTTCTAGAGAAAAATATAAGGAGGTCACCTTATGGCCGAATCTTCAAGACTTAATTTCCCCTACATCGTCAGCAGCCATATTCTCGATGCTATGGTGCAGCCGGTCGTGGAGGCAGTGTTAGTGACGGCTCCGCCAGCCAGCCCGACGGCAGGTATGCTTTATGTAATAGGGACTGCTCCCGGCGGAATCTGGTCAGGAAAGGGGAATTGCCTGACCCAGTATCTCGGCGAAATCTGGGCTTTTTATGACCCGTTTGAAGGATTGACAGTATGGAACAAAGCGACTAAAACCCACTGGTATTACACAGGAACCCAGTGGAGTGAGAGTAAGAACGAGCAGCATCTGAACCGGACTGACAACCCTCATGCTGTAACCGCAGCCCAAATAGGAGCGGAAACGCCGGCCGGGGCTCAGACCAGGATTGACGCTCACGCCAGCAAAGCGGTCGGGGCTCATCCGGCTACAGCGGTTAGCGTTGCTGCTGTCGGCGGTATCAGCGCGACCAATGTGCAGGCGGCTCTGACTGAACTGGACACGGAGAAATCGCCCACAACCCACACCCATAGCGCAGCAACGACGGCCGCCAACGGCTTTATGGCCGGCAGCGACAAACAGAAGCTGGACGGGATTGCCGCCGGGGCGGAGATCAACCAAAATGCCTTCAGCACAATTATGGCCGGCGGGGTTGCGGCGGCCGCCGACAGCAAAAGCGATACCTTTACCATTACCGCCGGGTCGGGGATTACCATCACCGGCGACGCGACCAATGATGCCTGCACGATTGCAGTTACCGCCAATGGCCACAGCCACAGCGATGCCACTACCAGTGCCGCCGGCTTTATGCCTGCCGCCCTGGTAAGCAAGCTGAATGGGATTACTGCCGGCGCTCAGCCCAATCAAAATGCCTTTAGCAATGTCCTGGTCGGCACGACAACGGTTGCCGCCGATTCGGCAACTGACATTCTGGAGTTAGTTGCCGGCTCGAATATCGCCCTCACGCCGGATGCTACCAATGACAGGGTGACTATAGGGGTTATCGGCACAGTGCCGTCAGCCACAGCAGCAACAACGGCAGGAACCTGCACAGGCAATGCGGCTACAGCCACAGCACTGGCAACAGCCCGGACAATCGGCATCAGCGGCGATGCTGCAGGGACGGCAACCGCTTTCAATGGCAGTGCCAATATTACAATACCACTGGTCTTAGCTGCCAGTGGGGTGACGGCCGGAACTTACACATCGGTCACTGTGGACGCCAAAGGCCGGGTAACGGCGGCAGCCAATCCTGCCACTATCAGTGCCTCAACTACCGGTAATGCCGCTACCGCCACAAAACTGGCCACCGCGAGAACCATTAACGGTGTTGCTTTTGACGGCACGGCTAATATAACCATAGGTAGTGTGGCTACAGCAACTACGGCAAACAATATCCCCACAGCCGACGTGGGCGGCAATATCTGGATCGCCTAACAAGATTGAATTGAAATAAACGACCGGAGCCCTGCAGGGGCTCTATTTTTATTACCATGTCAAATCTACAATTATTCAAAACTATAATTAGAGGGAATAAAGAAAACCTGAGGCTTGTGCCGGCGTCTGCAAAGACCTGGCACAAGCCGGTTTTTCTAAATGGAGGTAGGGTATGTTGGGCGATATAGCAGACGGCGTATGCAAGGCGGCAAAAGGAGCCGTCCACTCACTGATAGATGTAGCACTGGCCAAGATTTCTCTGGCCGGTACCCTGTCTTTTTTCTTTAGCAGTCACGGTACTGCCCTGTTGGCTTTTATTGTGCTGATATTGATTGATCTGCTGACAAAATGGCTGGCCTTGGCCAACAAATATCTGCTGGACCAGGGAACATGCCGGGAGCAGGCCGGTCTGTGGCAATGTGCCTGCAGTATGAAACAGGCATTTGCCAGCAGATATATTACGTCGGCCATGATGAAAACAAAATTTGCCGGAAAAATCATTTTATATATGGTTTTAGTGGCGGCGGTTGTTCAGGTAGATCATATGGCCGGCGGTGATGGCCTGTTTTTGCGGACAGCCTGGTATTACCTGGCGGCCACCGAAGCACTCAGCATTGTGGAGAACCTACGCGATGCCGGTGTACAGAGCCTTACGCCCCTGTTGGCCTTTATCCGGTCAAAACTGGGAGGGATGAAGTAATGTCATCGGACGAATTTATTGCCTGGCTGGCCCCTGCGGCCCAACGTATTTGCCGGCGCTACCGGCTGTACACCAGCGTCTGTATCGCCCAGGCCGCAATGGAAAGCGGCTGGGGCCGGTATACAATCGGCGATTACAACATCTTTGGCAGAAAGGCCGTGGCCGGCGATTTATTTACCGAGGTAAGAACCCAGGAGTATTATGACGGGCAATTGGTTAGTACGGTTGATAAATTTAAATTATACAGCTCCCTGGACGAAGCCTTTGAAGACTGGTGCCTGCTATTGACCCGGGAACCGGCCTATGTGGAGCGGCTTGATCACACCAGCCTGAACAATTTCGTACACACCCTGGCCCCGGTCTATGCCACCAATCCCGGCTATGCCCGTGATATCTTGGCCATTATTGCTGCCAATGAATTGACTCAATATGATGAGTAGTTAGTAGATGGTAAAAGTCACACCCAGGTGTGGCTTTTTCTTATTTAAATAAATCTTAATTTCCAAATAAAGGAGATGATAATCCATGTGCGGAATAATATTCTTGCAGGACAGAGGCGAGTTGTCCTGGCGATTCCCCAGCCTGACAGGAAGAAACCAGCAGCCTTTGCAAGGGCAAAGAGCAAACCCGGAGGCCCGTGGCTCAAGGAAAACACTGTTGCGGGAGCTTTCATTATTTAATAAAAATCAGTGTTTATCAGATAATAAAGAAACACTTAATGCAGGTGCGTTACAGCCAAAGCCGGATTGGATAAGGGCAGTAAAACTGCGGAGCAGTGCAGGGGCAGAGTGTAACACTGCTGCCAGGTATTGGCTGTATGAGTGAGAATAATGGAATACAGGTTGTGGTGGATGGACAGATAGAATATTCTCTTAATGCGGTTATTGTTACGGCCCAAAGACCACCTAACTTTGACTTTAGCCAGTACCTTGCTTTTAATCGTATGGGAAGATTTAAGGATTATTGGGATTATCTCGCTGGTTTGGGAAGAGGCTTTTTAGGCCTTCCTAATTTACCTGGCGACGAATTCATCGATAAGAGCAATGCGTTTAAGTATGGCTATTATCGAGGAAACTGGGCTATGCCTTGGGCATTAGAGGCTGCAGGATTAAAAGGAAATCCTTCGTCAACCTCATCAGCGTTTGCAATAGGTTATAATGGTACTTTGGCTCAGACTGCCACTGCAGATGCTTGGAAATTGTGGTTAACTGGCTCTGCGTTAACGAATTCATCTCAATATAATGCCTCTCAAAATTCAACCTCCAATGGAACAAAGACCAATCAGGAGTCGAGTAATTCTGCACAATTTGAAAGTAATATTAGTAAATTGCCAGTTGGTGAACGAGTTGCAGCTGTTAAAACAAAAGTTGCAGAAGTAGCAGAGAAAAATGGTTGGGTCAAGGACAGAATATATAGTAAAATGAATAATAGAGATGTTTATAAAGATCCTAAAACAGGAGATCTTTATTCTGTTGATTCTCAGCATGGGCGTTTCGAAAAGTGTAATAGTAAAGGTATGCATCAAGGTGAGGTAAACATAGATTTAGTGCAAACTAAGCCAGCCGATCTATCGGGGGGCCATGATTTGAGTGTGAAATAAGGAGGAGTTTATAAATGAAAGAACGGGTAGAAGAAGCTATAACTAAAGTGTATTTAAAAAAAGAATATGACTTTTATAAAAAACGATGTAAGGAAGCACTAAACATCCTAGATGAATTTTGCAAACTTCTTGAAACCTCCTTTCGCTATATTGAAATAGGGTCACGAACGACTAATCCAGTTCATGAATGGTATGTGTATTTTGAGAGCGTAACAGAAGGTGATTTTTCAGTAAAATACAATACGGTAATTAAAGTCTCAAAAATTGTTCCGGTATTCTATGTGCAACATGAGTTTGAAGTTGAGAATAAAGATGAAAACAGAATGGGCCCTTCTTTGGATGGATATTCAGGTGAGGCATATTGTAAAAGTCAGTTTGAATTTCATGAAAGGATTAGACACTACTTAAATGCTAAAGGGTTTGAAGAACTTTCATATGCCGAGATGAAGGAAGTTATATGTGGAGTGGATATGCCAAAGGGAACAATCATTTTCGGAAAACAAATGACTGTTGATACGGCAATTTTCAAAGATGTATTTGATTTGTGCTCAATAAATGGTTAAAGGGAAAGCCACGGGCAGGTCCGTTGGCTTTTCTATACGTCTAGCATGGGCGTCATCTCTTGGGAATACCTGGACTTGACTGGGGACACAAGGGGACGGTTATTGTGAAAACAAATATACCAAAGACCTCCCCCAAGGCACAACAAAATAAGCCTATCAAAATAGACGAAAAAAGCAGGGAACAGCTATTGAATAACCATAATTAAATGAGGTATAGTTAAGTTAGCTATTATGTAGTGGTGGCGATGAGTATGCCTTTAAGGCAATGATTGAGTCATAGAACTCGCCAGATTGTAACAGCTTGT
>JAEWGR010000006.1 GCA_023388195.1 Bacillota bacterium | reverse complement strand
AGGATCAAACTCTCCAATAAAGTTCATAGCCTTGCGACTATTTATATTGAAGCCATTTTATCGGCTCATGTAAATCAAAATTGTTGTTGTTTGTGCTGCAAGCAGCACAACGCACATCTGGCTTTTTATGATGCATTTCTTTACATTGTTCAGTTTTCAGGGAACGATGTATCTTCGGTCACGAACATATCATGAATGATACGTTTTGCCTGCGAACCATTGTTTCGTTGTTGCGGTTTCTTTAACCGGCAGAACATAATAATAGCATTTTCACTTATTTATGTCAACACTATTTTTTTGCCAATTATTGCCGTCACTCATTAGCGACTTTTATAGATTACCATGAACTTGTCATTATGTCAAGTTATTTAATGAGTTATTTCGATTTTTATCTACAAAAAAAATAAAATACCACTGCCAATTAGCAGCGGTAACAAAAAAGAACTTTTATTTAAATAGACAACGCACCGGATAATTGGCGTAGCAGTACTAAAATATTAGAGCTTTATCACACCGGCACGCCGTCTAGTTAATTTTATAGGTTAAATATACCAAACAAATATGACAAATATATGACAGTTATTCATTTTGTTTTCTCAAGTCAATAATTCGCTTGGCTTTACCTTCTGAGCGGGCTATAGTTCTTGGCTGCACTAATTTTACCGCCGCATCAATAGACAATATCACTCGTAGTTTATGACGAATTAAATCCTGGAGAGCTTCTAGTTTTCGAAAATCTTCTAATAAAGTGTCATCTGCCAGTTCAACCATAACCTCCATATCATCAAGATAGCCACGTTTACGGACAATGATATTATAATGAGGACCAATTTCCCGGATCCCCACTAATACACTCTCAATCTGCGAAGGAAAAACGTTTACCCCGCGAATCTTAAGCATGTCGTCAGTACGTCCCTGAACCTTGGTCATACGTACTAATGTCCTGCCGCACTGACAAGGTTCAGGGTTAAGACTGGTGATATCACGGGTCCGATACCGCAGCAGCGGAAATCCTTCCTTGGTCATAGTAGTGATGACCAGCTCGCCCAATTCGCCATAAGGCAACGGCCTACCGGTCAGCGGATCAATAATCTCCGGATAAAAGTGGTCTTCATTAATGTGAAGCCCGGCCTTGCACTTACATTCTCCGGATACGCCAGGGCCGATCAATTCGCTCATACCATAGTTTTCAACAGCACTGATACCCCAGATACGCTCAATAACCTGCCGCATCTCTTCCGAGCAGCCTTCGGCCCCAAACAAACCTAACCGGACATTCAGCGACCGGGTATCGATCCCCATACTGTGGGCAGTTTCGGCAAGAAAGAGGGAATACGACGGTGTGCTCACCAATATGGTAGTGCCAAAATCCTGCATCATCATAATCTGTCGTTCTGTGTTGCCGGTGGAGGCCGGTACAATAGTGGCACCAAGCCGTTCCAGCCCATAATGCAGCCCGAAAGCACCGGTAAAGAGCCCATAGCCAAAAGCAACCTGCGCTACATCCGCTTCCCTGGCACCGGCAGCAACGGCCAGGCGGGTTACCATGTCAGCCCATAACTCAATATCCTGTTTGGTATAACCAACCACAGTAGGTTTGCCGGTAGTACCGGAGGAAGCATGTAAACGGACAATTTTTTTCAGAGGTTCGCTAAATAAGCCATAGGGGTAATTGTTGCGAATATCATCTTTGGTAGTAAAGGGGAGCAAACTCACATCCTGCAAAGAGCGGATATGATGTACGCCTACCCGTACATTGTCTAATGCCTGGCGATAAAATGGTACATTTTCATAGACACGCTGTACTACGTGGCGCAGCCTTGTCAGCTGCAATTCCTCCATCTTGCTTCGTTCCAGGCACTCAGCCTCAGTATCCCATATCATAACCTCTAACCTTCTCTCTATATATTTACTGTCCTTCAGTCACAGCCTGCGGTACAGGCTGAGTCAATAAACTGATGGTGACAAGCACTAAAGCACTAATTGGCAGAGTAACAACCAGTGGATCAATATATGTCCAGGGAGCAATCGCCAGGGTATTTACCCCGAAAAACTTCAAACAGACACCAAAAATAGTAGCTTCTTTCTCATGCACAAATAACACCAGACCGAGGTAAACTACGGAGGCTATGACCATGCTGGCAATCGCACCGGCCGGGGTAATCCTGGGCCAGTATAAGGCAGCCGCATACATAGGCAGAAACGCCGACGTACATAACCCGAAAAACAAAGCCGTAGCCACGGCAATTACACCGAACGGCAGCTCCAGTGCCAGAATAATGGTAAGGACAAAACCAAACAGCGTACCAAGCCGGGCCAGTAAGAGAGTTCGCTTGTCACTTCGTCCCTGCTTAGGATTCAAATCGTAGGAAATTGAGGTAGAGATAATATGAAACTGACCGCTTAAAGTTGACATGGCCGCTGATAACAACGTAAAGAGAAATAAATATTTTAACCATTCCGGCATAGCTTGGGTAATGAATAAAGGAATAATTTTATCGACATTCGGCGCCGCTCCGCTAACTGCAGTTGCAGCCAAAGCAAGCGTACCGCCATGCTCCATAAAATACACATTAGATAAAGCCCCGACAGTAAAAGCAACCCCGGTCATAAACAGAATGAATACCGCGCCAATGCTCAAGCCCTTATATATATCCCTGGAACTGGCTACGGTCATAAAGCGGACAGCTAACTGCGGCTGGGCCAACACCCCAATACCAACACCCAAAATCAAAGTGGAAATAACAAACCACCATATCTCTGACCCCAAAGCTGGCATAGCCGTCCAGCCCTGGTGACCTTTAGCCGCAAGGCCGGCAGGCACTAACTCTCTTAACGCTTCCAATTTGCCGTGAGCGTGGGTGACGCCGCCGAGCGCTGAATAGGTTAGGATAACTAAGGCCGCCATACCGGCAAACATGATGATGCCCTGCATAGCATCTGTATAAATAACCCCGCGCAGCCCACCAAAAAATACATAAGCAAGTACAATGAGTGCAAATATTGTCAAGGCTGAGGTGTAACTCATATTCAGGGCTTCTTCCATATAGCGGGCGCCGCCAATCATGACTGCTGCTGCATACAGCGGCATAGTCAGACTGATCATTCCGGCAGAAAACTTTCTAATAAATGGTGAATCGAAACGGGCGCCTAAAAACTCCGGAAATGTTTTTACCTGTAGTTCATGCGCTATCTGACGGGTTCTGACGCCAAAAAAAACAAAAGCAACAAAGATGCCTACAAATATATTAAATGCCGTCAGCCATAACAAGCTCATCCCATAAACACCAGCGGCCCCGCCAAAACCAACAATGGCCGACGTAGAAATAAAAGTAGAACCATACGCCAACGCCATCAGTACCGGATGTACATTGCCCCCGGCGATCATATAATCTTTAGCCGATTTGGTATGCCGATAGCCAAGGTAACCAAGCAATACCGTTATCCCTAAGTATACTGCGAGCATGATATAGAGTAACTGATTATCCATAGATCTTTCTCCTCTACTATTTAATCTGCTTTTTTACCTTTCCAGGCCGCATATATAATGCAAAGCGCCGTAGATCCCAGACAAGCTGCGTAAGCCATAGCAATCCATGGATCAGTAAGTCCAAACATGTATTATCACCTCCTGTAAAAAAAGTAAACTCCCGCCCCTTATTAAATAAGGGACGGGAGTTTTATTCCCGCGATACCACCCTTGTAGAGCCGTTAAGCTGACGCTAATCGACTCCGCCTCTGCAGAGTACGGGTAAACACAAGTACACTGATTTACCGATACCCCCTTCCTGATAACGGCGGAAGTTCCGACCACACCTACCAAATTCAGCAACTAACGCTATAGTTGGCTGGACTCTTCAGCTAGCAACTCCGAGGTGTACTTCACGATTCAATCCCAGGCCGGGCTCACACCTGCCGCCGGCTCTCTGTGCTGCAATTGAATGCTACTTCTCCTCTTCACGGTCTTTTTGGATAGATATATTAAATTGTAATCTCATGTTGTGTTTTTTGTATTTTTGAAGCGTTATTGTTACTTTGAGTTTAATATATCAGCACACATGTTTTTTGTCAAGCTTAATTTTCTAAAGAATTCCATTTCGTTTCGCTCCTATCTTCGGTTCATTCTGTTTGGCTGTTCTGTCGATTCTTCAATTCCCAGCAGGTAATCCAGACTATATTTTCCCGGCCCGATAAAGGCCGCGCCAAAAAAACTTAGTCCATCTTCTAAAGACTGCGAGGCTTTCTGCAGCCCCTTACCGTCTATCATCTGGCTCGTAAATGCAACCATCATATTGCTAAATAGCAAGAAACAAGCCGGACGATAAAAAAGACCAATTGCAAATAGCAGACCACCGCCAAATTCAGCGAAACTAGCCATAAAGCCCCAAAAACCAGGTGCAAACTCAATACCGAAAGTCCCCATTGCCCCGCCAAGACCAGACCATTTCTCAGGGCCGCCGATAATTTTAGGCCAGCCATGCCACATAAACATACCGCCTAAACCCAGACGGAAAAGGAGGAGAGCCATATCCCGATACCTGGAAAGCATTTGTGCAAATGACCGCAAAAATTGTTTCATAAATCACTTCTCCTTTAGTTTCTAAACCTACTATAAAGTGTACCTCGTTCTTACCAAAAATATATTACCATGAGCCTATTCCCTAAAGCTACCAAAAAGTTGACAGGCTCCAGAGGCAATAATATACTTAAATTTGTAAATGTTCTTAATAACAGGGGGGTAACTATGAAAACAGTATTTCTTAACTTGGCCAAACTGGACTTTGACAACAAACTGGACTTTTCCCGGCTAACACAACAATCTACTGTAACAAAATATGCTGCCAGCAATGACCAAGAAATTTTAGACAGGGTTAAAGATCAAAACATTGTCATTACCAAAGAGTTACCTGTCGGCAAAGATTTGATTGCTCAGTTCCCGCCGTCTGTCCGCCTCATCTGTGAAGCAGGTACCGGTTACAACAATATTGATATAGCTGCTGCCAGAGAAAAGAATATTACCGTTTGCAATATTCCCGGCTACAGTACGGAGGCAGTTGCCCAACTGGCCATTACTTTCATCCTCAGCCTCAGTGCCTCGTTAACCCAACAGCAGATTATGCTTAAACAGAACAATTACGGTAATTTCACCAAACACCTGCTGGTACCGCATATGGAGATTCAAAATAAAACCCTCGGCATTATTGGCGCCGGCAGCATTGGCCGTCAGGTGATGAAAGTTGCCCTGGCCCTCGGCATGAATATCCTTGTCTATAACAGAACGCCAAAAACCTGGGACGATCCAAAAATAAAGTCTGTTGCCTTGCCAGAGCTGCTTAGCCAAAGCGATTTTATTTCCCTGCATTGCCCGCTTACTCCTGATACTAAGCACCTCATCAATAAAGAAACCTTAAGCCTGGTAAAACCAACGGCGTTTATTATCAACACCTCGCGTGGTGCCTTGGTTAAAGAAAGTGATTTGATTGCCGCCTTACAGGCAGGAACAATTGCCGGTGCCGCCCTGGATGTGCAGGACCCGGAACCCCCGGCGTTGGATAACCCCTTATTTACAATGAACAATGTCATTCTCACCCCTCATATTGGCTGGAAACCCTTTGAAGCCAGACAGCGTCTGATTAATTTGATAGGCGACAATATTGAAGCCTTCATCCAGGGAAAACCCATAAATGTCGTAAGTTAACGGAAACATCCGGGCCGGTCTGCTAATTAGACCGGCCCTGCTTGTAAGTGTAAATAATCACAGCTTTGCTTCATAAAAGAGAGTATCTATCCACGTTTTTTGCAAGACAAAAATCCAATTCTACGTTACAATATACTTAGTGGGAATGATTACCATCTCTGTCACTCTGGGCATCATGATTAATGAGGAGGCACTGATGATAAAAATAAGTAACGTAAAATTAGAAAACCTGATTGATTCCTCTTTCTTACAGGAATTTCAGGACAATTTCGCCTTAAGCGTGGGTGTGGCCAGTTTGATTGAGGATAATCAAGGACAAGCGCTAACTCGTCCCAGCTGTTTTTCCATGTTTTGCCAAGAAATTATCCGCAGCAGCCCACTGGGACTAAAACGTTGCTTGGCCGACGACATGCGTGGAGCAAATATGGCGCTGCAAACTGCCAGGCCGGCAGTTTACCAATGCCATGCGGGCTTAATTGATTTTGCTGCGCCTATCATCCTTAACGGCCAGGTGCTTGGCACAATATTTGGCGGACAGGTTTTAACCGAGGCGCCAACTGAGGCGGCCTGTCATAAAGCAGCCTGCGAATTGGACATTGATGTAAACAAATACATAGCCGCCATAAAAGAAATCCCGGTAGTGGCCACGGAAAAAGTCCATGCTGCTGCCAAAGTCCTATTTTTGATCGCTAACACATTATCAAAAAACGCCTACCAAACCTTGAAGCTGAAAGAGAATAACCGCGAAATAGTTTTGTCCTATAACCGGCTTGAGAATATATTTAACACCATGTCCGATGGAGTTTTAATAATTGATAATAATGGCATAGTCAAGCAAGTTAATGTGATTGCCGAAGAGATCTTTGACAGACCTGGCTGTGAGCTTGTAAATAAATCGGTTAAAGAACTTACTGGCAGCGAGACTCCGTTTATCGAGAATATTTATAAACAACAGATCGCCTATACTGATTTTGAGATTTTTATCGATGGCAGCTTAGGCCGGTTACACTGTCTGTCCTCCGGCAGACCTATCGTCGATGATGAAGGTGAGCTATCAGGTGGCGTTATTATCCTTCGCCCCATGAAAATAGTTCATAATCTGGTTAACCGCCTAAGTGGCGCCCAGGCGACCTTCCGGTTTGGCAATATTATCGGCCAGTGCCCGGCGATACAAAAAACGGTTCAACTGGCCACGCAGGCTGCTGCCGGGGTATCCAATGTACTCATCGAGGGAGAAAGCGGCACTGGAAAAGAGGTTTTTGCGCAAGCAATCCACAATCAGAGTTCACGACGCAAAGGACCTTTTGTCGCAGTCAACTGCGGCGCAATCCCCAGAGAGCTGATGATAAGCGAGCTGTTTGGTTACACAGAAGGGGCTTTTACCGGGGCCCGCCGCGGGGGTAGACCCGGCAAATTCGAGTTTGCATCCGGAGGAACAATTTTTCTGGATGAAATTGGCGACACGCCGCTCGAACTGCAGGTAGCTTTACTGAGGGTAATCCAGGAGCGAAAGATTACACGTATGGGTGACAATAAGGTCATTCCCGTTGATTTAAGAATTATCTGTGCCACCAACAAAAACCTGGCCCACGAAGTTGCTAAAGGCAACTTTCGTCAAGACCTGTATTACCGGTTAAATGTTATCTCCCTGAAGATTCCGCCGCTGCGTGAACGGCAGGAAGATATCCCGGTAATCTTCAGATACATGCTCAATACGATGGGCCGCGAATGGGGCAAAATTATAAGAAAAATTGATCCTGCGGTAATTACGCTGCTGCAACAATATCAGTGGCCAGGAAACATCCGCGAATTACAGAATATTGTGGAAAGAGTTATTAGTATCGCTGAAGAGGATACAATTAAGCCCGAGCATCTACCTGAACATATTGCGGCTCCTGCAGGCTTACCGGTCTCTTATCTAACTTCACCGGCAAGAAATGATGCTGTCTGCGCAAGGGAAATGATTAAGCAAAACCTAAATGAAAAAGAGCGCCAGCAGATCGTCGATTTCTTGCTCAATGCCAGCGGCAATATCAGTCATGCCGCTAAACAAATGGGGATTGCCCGCAGTACTCTGTATCGAAAAATGCGCCAATATAATTTATCTGACTGAAAAAAACCGCCGCCTCCTAAGTTTCAGGCTGAAGTGAACTTGGGTGCACCTGAATTTAATGCAGAACAAATAGGCCAAGGATGAAGGTTGCTGTCAACTTACATCCTTGGCCTTATTTTAGTCTACCAGATTTTATAATGAATTCTATAGGCATAAAAAAGACTATACTCTAAAGTGCCCAGACGGCTTCTGCCGGCGTCCTGCGGGACTTGGCACAACCGGGTCTTTTCTTATCTTAAAACGGTTTTACTATAACCTTGATATTTTGTTCTTTACGATTTACTAACTCCTCAAAACCCTTCTCGACAATGTCGTCAAGGCTTATCTTACCGGTAATCAACGGTTCCACGTTAATCCGGCCATCAGACACCAGTTGAATTGCCGGCGCAAACTCACCGTAATATGCCAAAGAACCCACAACTTCTTTTTCGGTAAAAGACAAAGCGTTGAAATTCAGCGCCGAGGCCTTTTCAAAGATACCGACTATAACCACCTTACCTGCTGAACGGGCCAGTTCTATGGCAATAGGGGCCGTTTTATCGCTGCCTACACACTCAAATACAACATCTGCGCCTCCGTTGGTAAGTTCTTTCACTTTAGCAATCACATCGACCTCAGTAGGGTCTAAAACAGCTGTGGCACCGGCCTGTAAGGCGTATTCCTTCCTTGCCTTGGCGACCTCAACCGTATATACCTTGCTGGCCCCTGCCGCCCTCGCGCACATGAGGGTAGCAAGACCGATTGTCCCCGCCCCCATAATTACTGCCGTATCCCCCTGAACCAGGGGCGCACGCCGTACGGCATGCATCCCTACTGCCAACGGTTCAATGAGGGCAGCAACCTCATAGGACATGTCATCGGGAATCTTGTATATTGTGTAGGCCGGTACATTTACATACTCGGCAAAAGCCCCGTCAGTCATTAACCCGGTGAAGGCCAGCTTCTCACACAAACTGTAGCGATGTTCCCGGCAGCGCGGGCATTCCCAGCACACCTGGCAGGCGTCAGGCGCAACCCGGTCACCAATTGCTACGTTTGTTACCCCAGGTCCAACCTCTACTACATCGCCGGAAAACTCATGACCGAGAATAACTGGGGCCGTACTGCCGGTTAGGGCATGTGGCTTATCTACAGGAATAAAAATTGGACCGGCCAGGTATTCATGCAGGTCTGAACCACAAATACCACACCACTGTACCTTTACCTTAACCCAGCCTGCCTGCGGGCTGGGCGGCTCAGGAACATCCATAACCCGCACGTCTTTTTTACCATACCATACCGCTGCTTTCATGCAAACTCCCCCTTATATAAAGGATTCCATATCCTCACAGTTTTCTACTTTTGCAAAAAACGTGCCAGTATCAGACGTTGCCTTGAGTCAGAAAATGCCTATGGTTGCCTTAATTTTTATATAATTTTTAAAATTCGGAACATGGGTTTGTTGCATTTTGTTCCATAATTATCCATAAATGTAGCCCTGCCGATCACCTGTGCTACAAAAAAATTCCCGGCATTATGCCGGGATATAACCGTTATTCTGAGCAATACCAGATAATGCTTCACCACTATCATTTAGGTGCCTCGCCAAAATTCGTAAAATGAGGTCATTTTTTAACCTGGTCTGATTTTCAAAGCTGCCCTGATAAGCTTCCTGCTCTTTGCCAAGGTCATAACAGGTACTATTGTCAACATTAATGAGTATACCTGGTAAGCCAATTCGCTCGAAATCCCTGGCATGCTTGACCCAAAAAGATTGACAGCAGGCTCCTATAAAAGACTTACAGCCATTCTGCTTTAAAAATTCCAGCTTTCCTGCCAGCATTTCGTAATTTTGGATGGTAATCGTCACTAAGCCGTATTGATCTGCCAGGTTGTAAGCGTCGCTAATGTCACATTTTCCGCACCGTCCACAGCCCTCTATATAACGAAACTTACAGCCTCTGTCTTTGGCGCAGTAAGGGATAAGCAAAGGTATTACCGGTTGCGCGAAAATATCTTTCGGCCTACAGTTGCCGATGACCGTGATCTCGTTTAACTCTTCGGGATAGGCGCCCCAGTCAAGAAAACGCAGCTTATCGACAGCCCTAATTATTGTTTGACTAAAATGCTCCGGTAAAAATCCCGGTACATAGCCCTGGTGTTTGCAGAAACAATCATTCACTGTTTTTCTTATTAAGGCCGGGTTTGCCATAATGCCGCATAAGCTGGCTTCCAGTTCCTGAACTAATGCAAAGGGATAGGCATAAAAATCTCCTGCTATGGAGACAGCGTCAAGTTGTTGTTGATCGGCAGCTAACACTATAGAAACTGTAACCGCAGCCTGTTCCTTTGAGGTTTCCCGCAGTTGGTACTGCCCTGGACTGCTGACTTTGGCCTGACCGGAAACCCATGCCGGCGAAGAAGTCTCATTATATGCCGTCTGGTAATAGTTTTCTTCGCTGTCTTTCAGTCTCCCCGGAGCTGCCGCCGCATTAAAAACCTCGCAAAAACCGGCAATGATCGCCTGCTTAACGCTAGCCAGCGGGGGCGATTCGCTGAGCACCCCTTTAAGACTGGTATACTTCTGGCTGAACAAAGCAACCTCTTTGTTTTTTAGCTTTTCTGTAGGAATACGCAAGGCATACAGCATTCTCTCAGCAGTAACATCCTTAACGCGAATATAACCCTGATAATGAACTGCGTTCCCGTGCCGGGTGCCACCAACCCAACCGAGTTCACGTCCAGCCACTTCTATGGTGCCAGGATGTTTATATTGGGCATTTACGCCAAGCAAGGTAAGACCACGGGTGACAGCCGCACTAAGCTGCATCGCCAATGCTTCCAGTTGTTGCCCAGCAGCCAGGCCTTCACGATACACCACAAGCTCCCAGCCAAGGGTGGCTTTATCGCAATAAACAGTATTGCCGCCTGACAACCTGCGATTAATCTCAATCCCCTGCTCCTGGCAGAAGCTTAGCCTGACCTCCTGTTCGGTTAGTTGGTGATACCCAAGCAGTACGCAGTCGGCTGCAAACTGAAAAAAACGCAGCGTATCAGGAATTAATTGTTCACTGCAGGCCATTAACAAGGCCTTAGCCAATGCCATATTTTGCGCGCCTGTTTGGAGTCCGGTGTCGATTACGCGCACTGGTCTCATGATTACTCCCCCTTTAAAAAGAGTCCCGGCTGCACCATTTGAAGCCGGGACTCTTTACCAATAACCGCCCCCTACTATCTACAGCAGGTATCTTCTTCCTATGCCAGTATGCCACAACAGGTCTCCTGATAGGACACGGCGTATCCGAGTGATTGTACATAATCTACAGTTTCACGGGCCGGATAGGCAATTGCGTTAAATCCGGCATCTACCGCCAGCCTTTCTACTGTCCGGGCATATAGTCCTGGCGGGCGGGCACAGCCTAAAGCAATCGGGATATTCGGCAATAACTCCCTGGCGGTTTTAAAAAGCCTGGCTACCGACGCGGCCGGCGGGGGAACAACATCCCGCATGGGGGTACTCCGTAAGGGATTCAATAGTACTAACACCAAACTTTCCGCCCCTTCGGCGGCAACCATCCTTAGCGCTTCATATTCCCCGCGAATCTCACCATAATGAAGACCGATGACAATATGCGGTGAAGCCTTCAAACCGGCCAGACGTGCTGAGCGTAAGCTGTTTTGATAGTCTGCAGGAGTACGCGTCAGGTGATATACCTCACGAATGGTAGCACTATCCCCAATTAAATCAAGGGCTACCCGTGTTACCGCTGCCTGAGCCAATACAGTTGCCAGTTCATCGGTCAGCAGCCCAGGATGAACTACAACCGCCAAACCCATGCCGGCAACTTCTTTTAGGGCTCCGGCAAAACGCAGTAACGGCACGCTGCCGTCCCGGCAGGCCCCACCGCTTATGAGCACACCGCGGCAGCCACGCTTGCGTAAATCAGCGGCCAGTTTCACCAACCGTTCCGGCTCGGTAGCTGACAGCATACTGGTAAGCAGCTGTCCCTGGCAGTGTTCACAGCGGCATTGGCACTCGGTGCCGGTAATACTTATGTTAACAAAAGAGTTTGCGCTATTTTGATATAAGCCATTGTCATAGCGCCGTACTCCTGGCGCATAAAACGCAATATTATTCATCCCATATCTGTCCTTTGATGGTATCTATATCACTGTCCTCCGGCTGGAAAGGATAGTTGCGCAGATCAGGGCCCGGCCGCTCGTTTCCATACGGCCGGTTGCAGGCCACACAGCCTTCCCGGTTAGGGCAGCCAGAGGTTCGGAAGGGTTCGCCTGCTGCCAGATCATCCCCCAATAGTTCCTGCAGCCGGCTCCCATAGCCAACTATTTTCCCCTGCCCATCAAATGCCAAAGCATCCATTGTACTTTGTTTTTTATTAAGCAGATAAGCCGCCAGCTGAATTCGCCGGTATTGACCATATGACGGTGGTTTATAGCCGCTCAGCCGGCTGCCGGGTTCCGGACAGAATGCGAACAGGTGTGCCTGTGCACCGTATTGATTAGCCCTGTCTATTGTCTGAACCATGGCTTGTTCTGTTTCACCAAGCCCAACAATTAAATGGACGCTTACCTGTTCACGGCCAAACACCGTAACCGCTTGTTCAATCGCCTCCCAGTAGGACTCCCAGCGGTGCGGTCCGCCAACAGCCGTCCCCCGCATGTCAGAAAACAATTCCGGGGTTGCCGCATCTACGGCGATCCCGATCCGGTCTGCACCGGCAGCTTTAATCCCCTCAAAAAAGGCGCTTGCCCCCTGCAATACGGTCGGTGATGCCAGTACACTAACCGGTAATTGGGTTACAGCACCTAACCGTTTGACGATGGCGATACAATCAGCCGCCGCACGGGGATGAGTAATCATCGATATACAAATCCGCCCTAGTTTTTGCACCTTAGCGGCAACAGCCTGCGGTGGCCGGGTCAAAATATCGATGATTCCGGAAAGTTCGTAAACCGGCCATTTTACTCTGATGAAGGTATTTTTATCAGGTTCAGCATACCGTTCTCTGGCTAATCCGCAGTAGCTGCAATTGGCCCGGCAGCCGTCCTGATAAGTCATTAATAAATTCAAGCTGCCCGGATAGGCGTTACGGTAAAAGCTTCCTGGTTCGAGACCCAGCGCCATAGCACCAGCCAAGCTGGTCTGCACATAATCCGGGCTTTCCCGTCTGCCAATATTGTCCATGACCGGAACCCCCTCAACTTTAAATAATTCTTCTTCATTGCCTGTAGTACTCCGGAAAAGCAATCCAACTGCGCCTTATGAGCGCACTGAATTCTGCCGGATTCTCTGTCCAGCTTTGGTTACGGCTCATCAACCGCTCACTCGCAATAGCAAACTGAGTTCCATACTCTGCAAGCAACATGCGCGTGTAATTGGGGGCCGCCTGCTCTCTGCCGTTACTGCTAACTTGCCGGATCACTGCCCTGGCAGCCAACTCCCCACTGACAACAGCATTCATAATGCCGGCACCGGTAACCGGATGCGTACAGCCGGCGGCATCACCGGCAACCAGCATATGATTATCCGCCAGATTTTTCACTAAGCCGCCTGCCGGTATCAAGCCGCCGGTTGCGGCTGAGGCCGCCCCAGCTTGTATTCCACCCCTGCTGACAATTTTCTGGCAAAAATCGGTTAATGCCGCTTGCAATTTATCTTTACTAGCCGCATGGAGGGCCACGCCGACATTGGCAGCTTTGCCTTTGGGAAAAACCCAGGCATAGCCGCCGTAATAAGCCGGGTCAAAGTAAATTTCAGCATGTTCCATAGGCTTAGTGAGCAGCCTCTCAACCTGTAGGGCAACACACATGGCCTGGGGTTCATTGGCTAACTTTTGGCTGACAATGGAACGCGGGCCATCGCAGCCAAGAATGAAGTCTGCGCTCAGCGTCCAGGAACGAGCGCCACTTGCTACACTTAACTCCTTACCGTCAATACCACTGACACGGGCTGCGGTCATAATGGAAACCCCGGCTGCTCTGGCCAGCTGTGCCTGATATTCATCCCATAGCCTCCGGTTAAGTACATAACCCGGGGCCCGCAGTGTACTTGTCAGCTTCCCGTTAATAAAGGTTTTAATTCCCTGGACAGGCTGGGCTATATCGCTGGCCCGCACAGCTGCCTGCCGCGAAATAGTAAGGGGAACGAACTCTGCACACTGGACATAACTGCCGATGACCTTACGTTGTTCCAGCAGCAACACCTTCAGCCCGCCCTGCCCCAGGCGTTGGGCAGCTATGCAGCCGGCCGGCCCCGCCCCGACAACGATGACGTCATAGTGTTCACCTGTTGTTTCCACAGCAAACCTCCGTTGAGACCTTTGCGGCCGGATGAGCTTCTTGGGCCTTTGCTACAGCAAGCCAAACGGCTTCCACAAAGTGTTCAGGCGAAACACCGGGAATCTCAGCCTGATTGGCAAGAAAAAAATTCTTAATTGTATCAGTAATACGCAACCTGTCGATAGGGGTGTTTTTCAAAGCCGTCTCCAGGTCGTTGATTACCCTGGCCGGGTAAGCGAAAAAGTCACCGCTGATAATCAGATATTTGATGACGCGGACACTTTTATCCAGACGCATCTGAATCCTGATAAGCCCGCCAGGCGCCTTATAATTGGCTATACAATCAACCGTGTTTACTACGCTGCCGGCCTTGCCATAAATCCAGGCCTCACTCTGAAAGTACGGCAAATATTCAGTGAGCAGGCCTGTTTCCTGTGAAGTAAGGCTGCCGGGAGCAAATTCATAACCCAGGGTTTTCTGCAAACCGGTTACGATTGCCTGCTTAATCAAACTGACATCAGGGACATAGCCTAGCTGCTCTTTCATCGAGGTTACCCGCTCCCGCATGGATTTGACAGCTTTATCGCCCAGTTTTTCCAAAGGGAACCGCAAAACCCGCAGCATTTGCTCCACATCAAAATCAACCAGCAAACTGCATTGGAAAACAAAAGAATCCGCTAATTCGGTTCCACCCGTACCGGCTATCTTACGTCCCTGTATTTCAATATCATTAACCGGCCTATAGGCTGCAGCCAGTCCTAATGTCTCTAATCCCCGGGCTGTTGCCTCACATAACAGGCGGTACATGCTTTCTACCTGGCGGGGAATGCCGGGGGTATTTTTACCGGCATACAGCTCCCAGCCTAATTCCTGCCGGCCCCAATACAGGCTTCCCCCGCCTGTAATCCGCCGGTTTATATCAATGCCATGCTGCTGACAATAAGGCACATGTACTTCTAAAAACGTGTTTTGAAACGCCCCCACCAGCACGCAGGGGTTGAACTGCAAAAACCGCAGCGTATTGGGGACGCTGCCCTGACTGTGGGCACTTATGATTACCTTATCCAACGCCATATGCTCAGCAGCACTGCAAGGTGCAGCATCCAGGACCCGGAAAGTGGTACTGTTGTCCACACTAGGCATTTGCGTTCCTATCCGCAGCCAGCCAACTGCGCAAAGCGGCGGCCGACATCAGCTCACCAAGCTCCTCCGGCCGGGCTAGCTCAATCTCCGCAAACCAGCAAGTATACGGAGACCGGCTAATAAGAGCCGGGCTGCCAAGCACTGCTTCATTTACATGAGTTACCTTACCGCTGGCCGGGGCATAAACACGGCCTACCCATTTTCCGGCCTCCAGCGACCCGCAGGCCCCGCCGCCCTCTACCCCTGTTCCCACCGGCGGCAAGGCCAGGTATAAAATATCACCGGTGATCCCATGGCCATAAGGAGTCAAGCCGAATACAATTTTATTGCCCGTTTTTTTAATCCACTGATAATGGGTATCATACAATAGCTCTTCCGGAAAATTCCCTGCACTTGCATTCATGAGTCATACTCCTTTCTTACCTGACAAGACTACCCCTCGACAGACATTAGCAATAGTTCGGCAACATCCATCACCTGTACAGGCAGTTTTTCCGTTCTGGCTGCTTTCTCCAGCATCTGTTCACATTGTTGACAGGCTGATACTACAATCGCCGCCGTTGTAGCCGCTGCCTCCCGGATACGTTTGCCGGCAATGGCTTCAGCCAGTCCCGGGTCGGCTCCCTGCAGATTCCCCCCGCCGCCGCAGCAGGTAGATTCTTCGCCATAAGTAGCCATTTCCCTAAACGTAACACCGGGGATACTGTTAATAATAGCTCGCGGCGCCTGGATAACCCCGCTGTTACGCCCCAAATCGCAGGGGTCATGATAGGTAACTGTTAACGCTAACTCATGGGGAACTAATTTACCTTCCTTGATCAACTCAGCTAACATTTCTGTTGCGTGAACCAGCCGGAACCCAAGACTTTCTCCCAAAATCTCCGGATAGACATGGCTCCATACATGGTAACAGGATGCACAGCCAGTGACTAAGGTTTTCGCGCCAAGACCCCGCACCTTTTCTACATTATGCCGGGCAAACTCAACGATTTCAGCCCCTTGTCCGGCAGCCAGCAGGGGAAACCCGCAGCACCATTCTTCCGGGCCCAGGGTTGTAAAGCTAACTTCTGCTTTTTCCAGCAATTGCACCATGGCCACAGGCACCTGCGCGGCCCGGGGAAAAAAGGAAGATACACAGCCAACAAAATAGACGATTTCAGCCCCTTGCTCCTGGTCAAGATAGTCTGGCACCTCATCCAGGTCTTCGGCCCAGTCCAGTCTGGTTGTGTTCGCAAAGTTAGAAATATTTTTCCTGGTTTTTAGATTCCCGGCCATGGCGTTATAGGCTGGGGGGGCCTTGTCTGCGGTTACTAATTTGGCCCGCAAGTCCTGCCACAGGCTTTGCAGATCAATTCTGGCCGCACACGCCCGGGTACAGGCACCGCATAGGGTGCATTGCGTAATCCGCTTGGCATATTCCGCACTTATCTTCGGCTCGCCGTTTTTGGCAAATAACTCACGCGCCAGCGAAATCTTAGCGCGCGGCGACGCCGACTCCCAGCCGATTTCCTGGTATACCGGACAGTCACTGCGACAATTGCCACACCGGCCACAGATTAGGGATTCGTCAACCAGATTTTTATAGAAGCTGCCTGCACTCATAGCTGTTCCCTCCCTGCCTTCCCCTTGTATATCCAGGTGGTGGCTGCCAGCAGGTTCATGCCCAGACCAAAAAGTGCCGGCTGCAGCAGCAAGGGCGGCTGATATCTTTTGCCGGGATTCATAATATTGCCGGGGTCAAGCAGCTGCTTCCGCCGTTTCAGTTCAGCAAGCTCTGCCGGCGTTTGGCATCTTTGCAAATAGGGCGTGTTCCAAAGGCCGATTCCGTAAGGGTTGCCGCCATGCCTGGCGCCGATGTCATGGAGTTTTTTTACTAAAGCCAGGCCTTGCAAATAGCCAATCGTATCGCGTTCATCGGCATTAAACATGGTCATGACCATCGCCTGCCTTGCTGATACAATATGTCCGTAGCTTTTTAGGCCCAGGTTCTTTTTACTTTCAAAAACAGCTACATCTGCCAAATAGCCAGCCAGGTTTTGAATAGGCAGCCAAATCTCGGCCCCTAATAGGGATGGGCCTTCCCGTTTCAGTACTAAAGAAAAGAAACGGTGCTGCCATTCGTGACCGGCTTCCTCACCCAGATCACCGCCGCCCGCCTGCTGCAAACAATCTTGATAGTCACGGCGTGCCGCCTCGGTTGCCGCTTTTGAGCCATCTGCATCGAAGGCTACCGTGTAGGCAGCAGCGGCCCGTTCACTTGCCAGCCCCAGCCGCTGCCGGAGCGAGTTGCAGCCAGGATCGCTGAAATGCAGGTTAAAGGGTTTGTTACGCAAGGCTGCAGCTTGTTCAATAAAACGCTGCATTTGTCCGGCATCCCGGAATTCCGCCAAACCATGCCACTCGCTTTCCGGATACGGCCGCACCTGCAACTCAACTTCGGTAACAATGCCTAATGTTCCCTCAGAAGCGGCCAGCCAGGAGACCGGCGGTTGACTTGTTTTATTTAATTCCCTGATACTGCCGTCAGGCAAAACTGCCTGGGCAGAAATGACCTGTTCGATTACCGGGCCGTATTGTAAACTGCCAAGCCCATACCCCATCATAACCAGCCAGCCGCCAACAGTAGCCGACTGGGCACTGCTCGGATAGGAACAGGTCGCCAAACCAACCCTGTTCAGCGCGCGCTCCAGTTTCCACCAGGTCAATCCGGCCCCCACCCGGACAAGGTTGTTTTCTTTGTCAACAGCTAACAGGCCATCCATACCGTTTATGTCCACAACTATGCCTTTACGTGTACATACAGTATTGAAATAAACGGTAGAACCCCCTGCTCTTGTTGTTACCGGAATCTGCTGCCCGGCAGCCGTCTTGACGATGGCTGCCACTTCCGCGGTGGTTTTGGGTCTTATGACAATATCCGGCAGGGTATCGGCAATGGGTTTAACCAAAAAATCCGGTACAGGCGCCAGATCCCGCTCATAAAAACCTCGCTCGAATACATCCGTAGTAGCGCGATCGCCAAATGTTTGTTGTAAGCTTTCCACTGTTTGCGCGTCCATTTCGTTACTCCTTCCTTGAGAAAAGGTTGGATTTAGTCATTAAAATTACTCTGTTTTTACAAACTTGGCATGTTCCTCGGTAAAAAATTTGTCGGCGTCATCACCGTGAATGAGGCTTTGCAGCCCTTCTGCCAGGTTATCGGGCTCCATAACACAAATCCAACCCGCGCCATAGCTGTCACTGTTTAGAAGCTTAGGATTTGCCGGCAGTTCACTATTGGCCGCCAGCACCTTGCCGGCCATCGGCACCTGAATCTTGCCGGCCCACTTACCGGACTGGATGGAGCTGAGCGTTGCCCCGGCGGCAAGCGCTTTGCCTGCCCGGGGAATCCGGATAAAGGTAATCTCTCCTGCCAATTTTTGCATGAAGTCGGTAATGCCAATACGGATTGTGTTCCCTTCCACCTTCACCCATGCGTGATCGTTTGTATAATAGAGTCCTTGCGGAATGTCATATTGTGCCACTAAAAATCACTCCCTCTGTTCTATCTGGCCAGTATCCAATCGATTAGTGTGTCTTTAAAAACCTTAACTGCACCACTTTCATCCTGGCGAAGCCATTGGGCCAAGGCAAACCTGACATCGCGCTCCTGCCAATAGCTTCCAGTCAGACAGGTTGCCAGCAAATTCAGCTTGCATTCCGCCAGACATAGTAGCCCATGACTCTCAAATTCAACTATTTTATTATTCTGGACTACCAGGATAGCATAGCCTGAACAGGGCCCGCCGCGCCGGTTGACGCAGCCGCTTTGACCGGCAACAGTGGTCTTGATGCATTGGGGAAATGGATGCAGCCGGACATACGTTCCTTCATTAATCTTTACCTGACGTACCTTGGTCTGCTTACCGGGCAGGTTTAAAAACGCAGGACTGGTCAGGTACTTTGCCGCCTTATTGACGGCTTGCCGCAGATCTGCGGAATATTCACCCCGCTGTAGATCCAGCCAGGCTGAAAAATGAT
>JAEWGR010000097.1 GCA_023388195.1 Bacillota bacterium | reverse complement strand
TATGAGCATGAATAAAGTCCCGGGCCTGCGGATTCAAAACAATCATTTCATACATTTTTTGCAGTTCCTCTGACTTCGCTTTATCTTCCGGGTTACCAGCCATCAAGTCATATTCGGCAGCCAGCTTTTTCTGAAAAAACTCCTGCACCATTTTTTTACCTAAAGCATCACTGTCAAGCTGCTTTTTAGCAGACAAAAATGCCTGGTACTCCGTCGATGTCCGCAGCGCCCGGCCTAGTTCATGGGCTTTGTCATGTACACTCATTACCAATTCCTCCACTTTATTCACCATCTATCTTATGCGTGAATTAATGTTCTTATACAATTAAAAATCTTTTTTCAACAGCCCCTGATAAAACTCCTGCATGGTTATGGCATCCCGGGCCTGAGTGCCGGCAGACTCACAGATAATCCGCGGTGTGTATCCCTGCTCGGCAATCACTGCCAGCAATGGCTCATGCGGCGGACCGTAAGGATCGTCAAAAGTCCAGTGACGCCGCTCACCGGCTTTGGTAAACTCTATCCGGCTGAAATGAATGTGCAGGTTCCGGGCAGCCTCGGCGCCCAGTGTTTCGCCGATTTTATCAAATACGGCGGCAAACTCCTGCTTTGTCAGATACCCGCCGCCGGTGACGGTATGTAAATGACCAAAGTCCACAGCCGGCCTAACCTGATTGGCTAGCTTGCACAGTTCCAGGACTTCTGCCAGTGAGCCTAATTGATTTTGTTTTCCCATCGTTTCCGGCAGCAGCAAGGGCCCTGTCAGCCCCAGGCGTTCCGCCTGATCCAGCACTTGGGCAAACAGACGCTTAGCCCGTTCCATTGCCTGCCGCCGGTCCCCGCCTTTACCCGGCCCGCCAGTGTGAAAGACAATTCTGTCGGCCCCCATCCATTTTGCCACTTCCAGTGACCGCTGAAAGTGTCGCAGGGTATTAATAGCAATTGTTTCATCCTCAGTAGCCAGACTTATGTAATAGGGGGCATGAATACTAAGCTTGACACCATGGCGTAAAGCCTGTTCTCCCACCAGCTCAGCCGTAGCCTGCCCGACATGTACCCCGCGACTGCATTGGTATTCATAGGCTTGTAACCCCAGACCGGCCAGCCACGCCGGCATATCGGCCGAAGCCTTGTAACCGGCCGCATAGAAGGCGTCAGGATTGCCGGCCGATCCGAATTGTGCAGACATTATACAATCCCCTTTCCTGCAGGGCTTATCTAAGCCCCGCAAATCCCTGCTGACGGAGAGCTTCATAGACGACGACGGCCACGGCATTGGATAGGTTCAGCGACCGCGCCTCATCAAGCATCGGAATACGGATACAACTTTCCGGATAAGCTGCCAGCAATGACTGGGGCAGACCGGCCGTTTCTTTACCAAACACCAGCAAATCCCCAGCCTGATACGCAATCTCGCTATGACACCGGCTGGCTTTTGTTGTATTAAAAAAAATTCGCTGGCCGGGATATGCTGCAAGTACCTCGTCGAAATTTTCGTGTACATGCACTTTGACCAAATGCCAATAGTCAAGTCCGGCCCGTTTCAAATACCGGTCTTCAATCGAAAAACCAAGCGGCTTCACCAGATGCAATTCACAGCCGGTAGCTGCGCACAATCTGGCAATATTACCGGTATTGCCGGGAATTTCCGGTTCTACCAGTACAATATGCATCAAAATCACCTCAGTTATACAGATTGCCTCACAGGCTTTGTTTGTAAAAATTACGATTGTCAAAAGATCAAAGTAAGAACTATTCTACACAAAAAACAAAAATCCTACCCCTTCAGGTAGGATTTGTCATTAGATTCGCAACCGTCGCCGATAAGTAAGCAGATCAACAAATGCCTCCAGACGGGTAACCACACCAGCCTCGGCCGATTGCTCGTCAAAGGCCAGGGACAGTACCGGGATCCTATGATCATTACTTGTTTGATGTAAAATATTTTTGGCAATAACCTCAGGCATACAGGTAAACGGAAAGACATGCAAAATACCGTCAAACCCCTGCTTTGCCATTTCCACAGTGGCCCCAATACTTCTACGGCCATGGCCGCCGACACCATGGCCCAGATAAGGTGCTGCCGCTGTAGCAATTTCATTATGCCTTGCCAGATAAGGCTTATTTTTTAATAAATGGGTACGAACATAATCAGTTAGCGACATTGTCCTGTAAACATGGACCCCCAGTCGTCCAAGACGTTGTTCCAGATCCAGATTGACAAAATTCTCCAGCATAACATAAATTTCGCCTACCAACCCAATCCGCAGCGGCACCTGCCCGTTTTTTTCCAATGCCAACAGCTTTTCCCGGTACATATCACAAATGTCCGGCAATGCCCCCAGCTCGGAAGCAACTTCAATTTCGGCGACCGCCTCCTGATAAACGTGGTCTGCTGCTCCCGGTGACTTTTCCGTTGCCCGTACCTCACGCATCACGTCCCCCAGCAAATCCAGCGCATTCATTTTCGCCCCGGCCAGCGTAAAAGCCCGGTACAAGGTCTTCATCCCGGCTCGCGGGGCCAGTTGCCGGATTATTTTAATAACCTGCAACACATCAGGCTCAATCACTACCATCTTAAATTTATAATTTAGTTCTGAGAGAATCTCCTGTTGTACCTGGGCGTAATAGCCTAACCGGCAGGGGCCAACGCCACCGCAGGTAACAATCGTGTCCGCACCGGCCTCCAGGGCTTCAATATAATTGCCTAACGTTACCTTCAGCGGCAGACAGGCAGTCTCCGGCGCATACCGGGCACCGATTTCCACCGTTTTCTTAGTGATGGGAGGAGGCGCCATTACTTGCAGGCCGAGATTGCTTAACAGGCTTTGCAGCGTTATATAAAGTGGCCCCATATGCGGAAAAGTGACAATCATCGGCGGTTCCTCCGTTTGATCATGTCCGTAAAGGCCTCTAACCGCGTTAGAAATCCAGCCTCGGCAGTATGTTCCTCGACATTAAGCAGCATAAACGGAATGCTGCCTGACTCCGCTTTACGCCTGATTATTTCATTGATCATCGAATCCGGCCCACAGCTAAAGGAAGTCATAAAAATCAGGCCGTCAACGGCTTTGTCATCAATAAGCGCCAATGCCGTTCCCGCCAAATGATGACAATAGGACCAATAAATTTTTTTCTGGAGATGAAGCGCAGCCAGTTGGGCCCGCTGTACCGGCACCTGATCAGGTGTAATAACCTCCAGCCCCATGGCTGTAAGTTTGTTTTTGGCATTCATACTGATAAACTTATCCTGAATCAGATAAGAGTGACCAATCAGGCCAATCCGCAAGCCCGCGGCTAATTTGCCGTTACTGATTACAGGCTGTTTTACAGCAGACTGCCGCCTGGCCCCATACCAGGCCCCAAGGCTGGCAATTTTCCCCTGGCCCAGCCGGCGGCCAAGGCGCCATATAGCATCGGCTAAACTTCCCTGCCGCTGACGGAGACTGACATCGATATCAATAACCTCCGGCAAAGTGGCAATATTGCTCCGGATGAGATCAGGTAAGCCCATCATTTTCGGGCAAGTATACATCTGGCGGGCAACACTCACAACCCGCGGCACAAACAGACAGTCGGCCTTTCCTGCCAGAGTGGCGGCATGACCGGCATAGACCTTCAGCGGCAGACAGACCTCGCCCAGCACCCCACCGGCAGTAAGCATGGCCTTTGTCGTTTCTTCCGATACAATGACCCTGGCCCCTAACCCAACAAAAAAATGTTGCCACAGATCTCCATATTCATAATATAAAAGGCCTCGCGGCACCCCAATACGTAAAGGCTCCACAACCAACCCTCCTCGTATTTGACTAGCAACCCCATTTGCCGCAGCGGTCACCCCAGCGCGCGGCCAATTGATTGTTCCTGCTGATTTCAACGACCTCACACATATTAGGACAGCCATCACACTCAAAGCTGCGCGGCGCGTAGTTATCATTAATGATTTCAAACCCCCGGAAGGCGGTTTGTTTGCCGTCAGTGGCTTCCTGCGCCAGGAGGGCAGCGCCAAGCGCCCCCATGACATTGTAATACGGCGGTATAATAACCTGACAGCCTAACACCTCTTCGAAAGCCCGCTTCATTCCCTGGTTGGCGGCCACGCCCCCTTGAAACAGTATGGGGCCTTTAATCTCTTTGCCTTTGCCCACATTATTGACATAATTACGGGCCAGGGCTTGGCATAAGCCGTTAACTATATCACAAATCTGGTGGCCGGCCTGTTGCTTATGAATCATATCCGATTCAGCAAAAACGGCGCAACGGCCGGCCACTCTGACCGGAGTTGTTGATGCCATTGCTTTGCCGCTGAATTCTTGTATCGACAGATTAAGCCTTGCTGCCTGCTGATCCAGAAAAGAACCGGTTCCGGCGGCACAAACCGTATTCATGGCAAAATCAACAACAATACCATCACGAATAATAATCAGTTTCGAATCTTGCCCACCAATCTCAACCACTGTTTTCACATCAGGGGCAACATGCATAGCGGCAACAGCGTGCGCTGTTATTTCATTTTTTACAACATCAGCCCCCACCATTACCCCTGCCAGCTGCCGGCCGCTGCCGGTCGTGCCTATCGCCTGCACCGTAAGTTCCCGGTTACGCTCTTTTATTGTCTTAAGCCCCTGCTGCACAGCGGTAATAGGCTGTCCCTGGGTTCTTATATACAGAGTATCAACTACCTGTCCACCGGCGTCCAATAGGGCAATATTCGTACTCACCGAGCCAACATCAATACCCATGTAGCAGGCCCCATGCTGTAGCAAAACCATCCCCCCCATTCCCTTGGTATACATTGGTATTATGACCTCTAAAAGGAAAGATATACTTAGGCTGCCGGCATCATACACATGATAGTAAAGATATTAGTATTACAAAGCTGCGAAAGGGAGGGCTGCAAATGGCTGAAGGCAAGATCAGGCACATGTTTCCCGGCGGCAATACCCCGCAGGGTTTTTTCTCCTACTACGATCATGTAATCACTGCTGACGCGGTACGGATTTTCTTACTGAAAGGCGGACCCGGGACCGGTAAATCAACGTTTATGAAAAGAATCAGTCAGGCAATGACCGAACGTGGATTTGCGGTTGAACACCATCACTGCTCCAGTGACCCCGATTCTTTGGATGGTTTGGTCATTCCGGCACTGGACATCGCTCTTATCGACGGCACGGCGCCCCATATTGTTGATCCAAAGCACCCGGGCTGTGTTGATGAAGTCCTCAACTTGGGCGAATACTGGCTCGAAAGCAGCCTGATAAACAATAAAGCGGCTATTCTGGCCTGTACTAAAGAAATCAGCAGGCGTTTCCAGCGTGCCTACCGGCTGCTGCAAGCCGCCAAAGCAATATATGACGACTGGGAAGCCGCAAACAACGAGGCGCTGGATTATACGCTGGCCAACCGGAAAGCAGCAGAGCTTATCGATAGCCTGTTTGCCGGTGTAACCACGGTAGGGCACGGCAGAAATCGCAAATTATTCGCTTCAGCCATCACCCCGGACGGTCCGGTAAATTACATTGATTCTATCGCCTCCGGCCTGGCAAGCCGCTATGTCCTGACAGGTCCTCCCGGTACCGGCAAAGCCACCCTGCTGGCTAAGGTGGCCGCCGCCGCCAGCGTGAGGGGGCTGGATATCGAAACCTATCATTGTCCGCTTGATCCGCGGAAAGTGGAGCATATCATCATCCCGGCATTAAATACCGCACTGACTACCTCTGTCCCCCCTCATAATCATTCCACCCGCGGTACTACGGCCATTATCGACATGGCCGACTGCCTTGACCAGGAGATGTTACAGCAGGCAGAGCCGGTAACCGCTTATGACCGCACTGTATTCTGGGAGCTGTTTGGCAAGGCCGGAGCCTATATTAAAGAGGCCAAAAAACTGCATGACCGGCTGGAAGGTTATTATGTGCCCAATATTGATTTTAGCGGCGTTGATGCCCTGTACGACAGGACACTGGCCAGGATACTGGCGTACGCCGGTCAAAAATAGATTTGTCGTAAGGAAATATTGTAAAATAGATTATATTCATTTCTCTCCACATCATGTATAATTGAAAATAAGAACTATGGTCTGAGGTCTGGCGGTTCAGCCGCTTTGCCGAGGATACTAAAATTGTCGCCAGTCTAAAGCAAGGGCTGAGGCCTACGCTCAGGAAGATGGAGGGAATAAACACATGGCTAAACGTATTGGCGTAATCGGCATTGTAATTGATGATCCCCGGTATATAGCTGACAAAGTTAACAGCATTCTTAGCGATTACGGCAAAATTATTATTGGCCGTATGGGTATTCCCCGGCACGATCCAGAGGTCAGCGTTATTGCCCTCATTATTGAAGGTACCACTGATGAAGTGGGTGCGCTGACCGGCAAACTGGGCAACCTTCCCGGCGTTACTGTCAAATCAGCCCTTACTGCCAGAGAAGCGGCAGCTAAAGGGGAGAAAAAAAATGATTGACAACGCACAACGTACCTCTGATGCATTTATTGATGAACCTTTAATTTATCGACTGCTGGCTGAGGCTAAAACAAAATCCCGGGACAAGGATTATGTCCGGGCCATTATTGCCAAGGCGCGCAAATATCACGGCTTATCTGCCGCTGAAGTCGCGGTTCTCCTTGAGGTGACTGACGCAGATCTGCAAGCTGAAATGTTTGCGGCCGCTGCGGATGTTAAACAGGCTATCTACGGCACGCGAATTGTGCTATTTGCCCCGCTTTATATCTCCAGCCACTGTATAAATAACTGTACTTATTGCGGTTACCGGGTCGGTAATGCGGACCAGTTGCGCCGCCGGTTAACCCTCGATGAAATCAAAGAAGAGGTTGAAATCCTTGAATCACTGGGCCATAAGCGCCTGGCTGTCGAGGCGGGTGAAGACCCGGTCAACTGTACCATTGACTACGTAGTGGAAGCGATCCGTCAGATTTATAGCATCAAAGACGGCAACGGCAGTATTCGCCGCGCCAATGTAAATATTGCCGCTACTACCATTGAAGAATACCGTAAACTAAAAGAAGTGGAAATTGGCACTTACATCCTCTTCCAGGAAACCTACCACCGTTCCACTTATGCCGAACTGCACCCGACCGGACCTAAACGCGACTACAACTGGCATACAACAGCCATGGACCGGGCCATGCAGGCCGGCATCGACGATGTCGGCATCGGGGTACTCTATGGCCTGTATGATCATAAGTTTGAAACGGTTGCCATGTTCCTTCATGCCGAGCATCTTGACAAAACCCAGGGTGTCGGCCCCCATACCATCTCTGTGCCCCGCATACGTCCGGCCAGCGGGATGGATTTGACTAAGTTTCCCTACTTAGTCAGTGATGAAGATTTTAAAAAGATTGTCGCCATTATTCGCCTGGCGGTACCGTATACAGGCATGATTCTATCAACCCGTGAATCGTCCGCGCTGCGCGATGAACTGATCAGATATGGTGTATCCCAGATTAGTGCCGGTTCCTGCACAGGTGTCGGCGGCTACCATCAGGTGTATAAAGAACATGAAGCAGATGCTCCGGCCAAAGGTCTCCAGTTCGAGACCGGGGATAACCGCTCACCGGAGGAAATTGTCAGCATGCTCTGCGGACAGGGTTTTGTCCCCAGTTACTGCACAGCCTGTTACCGTCAGGGCCGCACGGGCGACAGATTTATGAGCCTTGCCAAAAGCGGTGAGATTCAGAATGTCTGTTTACCCAATGCCCTGTTGACTTTTAAAGAATATCTCCTCGACTACGCCACCCCTGCTGTCAGGGAGATCGGTGAAGCCACTATTAACAAACACCTCCGGGAAATACCGGCGGCCGCCATCAGGGAAGCCACTGCCCTGCGCTTGAAAGAAATCGAAGCAGGTATGAGAGATCTGTATTTTTAGGCAAAAGCAGAAGCTTTACGGAACTTCCGTAAAGCTTCTTTATTATCCGGGACTAATGATCCGGTCCCTGGACGGCAATACTATATCAATGATTTCATATCGGTCTAATCGGCAGGTGTATATTATGAAACGGATTATCGCCTTCACACTCATCATTCTGGCAATAGCTTACACACTGGAACGCTCGGAAACACTTGGACTTAACGGCTTTAAACCAATCCTGGAGGTCAACTATACAGCGGACGAATATACCTTACACTGGCCCCGGCTGCCCTATCCGGCTTATTATAAAGTGGAGGCCCTCAGCACCCTGCCGTCAGCGGAGGAGGATATGGATAACTCCCGGCTTATTACCACTTATCATACCTGGCATAATCAGCTGGCCGTTGATGAACACTTTCCCGACTATAGTTACTGGCGGGTCTCAGCCCAAACCCTGTTTCACAGACCACTGGGCAAGTACTCTGATCTCGTCCGCCTAACCGGGGCCAAAGAAATGCAGACTGACGAAGCCAGACAGGCCAGACCACAGCCAACCTCCCCGTATCCCGAGAATTCACCCGCCTCAGTCCGGCCGATGTTAACCTGGACAGAAGTCCCCAATGCCGTGTATTATGAGCTTGAATTGCTAGCCACAGCTCCTGAAAATCCCAATTCTATTTATCCATCGGTACACCAAATCAGTTTGACCCGTGAGGTCTTTACCAACGGCTATAATGCAGATTTCACCGGCTATGAAGGCCGTACTATCTATTGGCGGGTCCGGGCTCTGGACTACGACGGCCAGCCGATCGGTGTATTCTCCGATGCTGCGGAGGTCTGGCTTGACCGTACCATTGACCCGATCATTAAACCACTCCTTGCTAATTCCCCGTCGCCGCAGCTGCTTTATCCTGTCTATTCCTGGATACCGGTATCTGGTGCCGTCAGTTATGAAGTTGAACTTGCCAACCACCCGCCGGACATACAGGGCGGTACAGAGGCCTCCCGCCACCGCATCTGGAGCAAAATTGTGACCGACCTGAATGACTGCTATGACGATCAGCCGCGGCTGGGTTATGGAAAATATTACTGGCGGGTCCGCGGCCTTGACGCCGGCGGCAATCCGGTAGGTGAATATTCGGATACGGCTGAGTTCACCGTTGATGTAACCAGAGGCCACTATGCCGCCACTTTTGGCGATAGTATTACCCACGGCGGCGGGGCCGTCTCCTATTCGCCGGCTAACAGCAACTATAATTACCAGACCTATCTGCAGTTTCCGGCTGCCAATCTGGGAAAAAGCGGCGATACTGCTGCGACGATGCTGGCCAGATTTGACCATGACGTATTACCGTTTAAACCCCGGTATTTAATCATCCTTGGCGGCACTAACAGTCTGCGCAGCGGGGTAGCCGCAACGCAGGTCATTGCTGAACTTGCCGGCATTCGCAGTAAATGCCTTGTAAATGGTATCAGACCAATCTTCCTGACCTTGCCGCCAATAAATCCGGCGGCAATTGATGCTGTTTTTAAAGAACACACCGTCAGTAATTGGCGGGAAGAGTTCGACACAGTCAATCAGTTTATCCGGCAACAACGCTACTTTATTGACCTTGAGCCGCATTTTACTGATACCAACCGCGAATTGCCCCGCCACTTAGCCACAGATGGGCTCCATCTTGATATTGAGGGCAAAAAGCTCATGGGCCAGATCATCAACGCCCATTGGACAAGGGTTGTTCGGTAACAGCCTGTTCCAGCTGCAAAAGCTCATCCCGCCGTTCTTTAGCTGCAGCAAAAAAACTATGAACACGCAGCCGGTCACCGCAGCGAATAGCGCCGGCCACCTCACTGATAATCTGGCTGAATTTATCCAGGCTGTCGGCAATCGGCCCGGAATTTGTCATACATACATCGGCCCACATATCGGCGTTCGAAGAAGCAATCCGGGTGGTATCACGAAAGCCGCCGCCGGCCAGCTTAATACTGCTGTCCTGATCCTCAGCATAAGACAGCAAATTTACCAAAGCGGCCGCACCGATATGCGGTACATGACTGATCAGGGCTGTACACCGGTCATGGCGGCCGGCCTCCATCTCCGTAATTCTGGCGCCAGTCCAGCCAACGACCCGGCGCACTGCCTCAATAGCGGCAGTATCACCGTTTTCCGGCGGAATGAGGATATACCATTTATCACAAAAAAGGGTGCTGTCGGCGGCTTCAATGCCGCTTTTTTCACGTCCGGCCATAGGGTGGCCTGGCACATAATAAACGCCGGCCGGCAGCAGTGCTGCTATTTCCTTGATCAAATAGGACTTCGTGCTGCAGGTGTCGGTCAGGATCGTTCCCGGCTTTAAATACGGTGCGATTTCTTTTATCAAGGCCGCTGCCTGCAGTACCGGCGTACACAAAATAACCATGTCGGCATCAGCTATGCCAGACTTACTGTCAGCAGTAACAATATCAGCCGCCCCCCGCTGCCGGGCTCGAAGGAGTGACAGTTCGTTGGTATCGATACCGGTAATTTCAACCTTGCCGCCTCTGGCGGCTTTAAAAGCCAGCCCCAGCGACCCGCCAATCAGGCCCATACCAATGATGGCAATCCTTTTGACAGTCAGTCTCATGCCATTCTCCTGCCCACCACCGGCGCAATGGCCCTGATTTCGTTCATTAGCCCCCGGAAGTTCTCCGGTGTCAGGGACTGACTGCCGTCAGACAAGGCTTCAGCCGGATTGGGATGTACTTCAATCATCAGGCCGTCAGCCCCACCGGCCACGGCAGCCCTGGCCATCGGCCGCACCAGCTTCCATAAACCGGTTCCATGACTCGGGTCCACAATAACGGGCAGGTGACTCAGATTTTTAAGCGCCGCCACAGCACTCAAATCCAAAGTATTGCGGGTGTAGTCCTCAAAAGTCCGGATGCCGCGTTCACAAAACATAACCTTGTAATTGCCTTCGCTCATAATATACTCGGCAGCATGGAGCCATTCATTGATTGTAGCCGCAATACCGCGTTTTAATAACACCGGCATACCACTTTTGCCTACCGCCTTTAACAACTGAAAGTTCTGCATGTTGCGGGCCCCGATTTGCAGTACATCCGCATAGGCACCTACTACCGCCACTGACTGAATATCAACAACCTCAGTAACAATTTTCAGACCTGTTACCGCTCTGGCTTCGGCCAGCATTTCCAGCCCTTTTTCTTCAAGTCCCTGGAAAGAGTAGGGTGAAGTGCGGGGTTTGTAGGCTCCGCCCCGCAGGAACTGGGCACCTGCTTCTTTGACAATTCTTGCCGATTCTAAAAGCTGATCCCGGCTCTCCACCGCACAGGGCCCGGCCATGACGGTTAACTGCGGACCGCCGATAAGTACGCCGCCAACATCAATCACCGAGTCTTCATTTTTAAATTCCCGGCTGACCAGTTTATAACCGGCCGTAACCGAGATTGTTTTTTCCACACCGGCCATAGCCTCCAACGGCAGCTGGGCCATTAATTTTTTCTCACCAATAAGACCAATAATAGTACGCAGCTTCCCTTCTGACACATGGACCTTTAATCCGGCTCCGGTTACCCGGGAAATCACTTGCTCAATCTCTTTTTGCGCTGCTGCCGGGCTCATTACAATAATCATATCTATCGCCTCCATAAAAATATAAAAAGCCCCATCCCTATACAGGGACGAGACTTCACTCGCGGTACCACCCTGCTTGCTAAAAATAGCAAGCCACTCTTTTCAGGTACGGGAAAACTCCGATACCCTAGCCTACAATAACGGTGGCGTCCGGCGCGGTCTACTTGCTTTACTTTCGACCTGCTGCTCACGGGTGTATTTCGACAAGCCCGCCTACCGGGTCACACCACCCCCCGGCTCTCTGATAATAGCGATGCTCATGTACTTATCCCGCTCATTGCATTTGCGATATGCTGTTGCCAATGAATATACCAAATAAAAAACTCATTGTCAATAGAATTATGGTGTCATTTTTCCGTCAGCTTTATAAAATCTAAGACTATACCACGCCGTTCCCTGCTCGGGTACTTGCTGCCAACCGCCTTTTACCAGCTTTTCAACCAATCCAGCCAACGCTTGCCGGTGACGTTTATTTTTTTCGTCTGGGGTAAAGGAGCAGGACATAATCTCAATTTGTTCTGATT
This sequence comes from Bacillota bacterium, assembly GCA_023388195.1. Taxonomy (GTDB): domain Bacteria; phylum Bacillota; class Negativicutes; order Sporomusales; family Sporomusaceae; genus Sporomusa. The sequence continues at coordinate 26,164 of JAEWGR010000097.1, read as the reverse complement.
TCTTGATTACAGTATCTTGTTTCTCATGAATATTTATACTATCAGAATTTGACAAACGAGCCTGAAATTCACCCTTATCACGGGGAAATATCCCCCACCGTTCGCCTGTGACCTGATACATAATCTCACAATACATTGCTCTTAACCTCTCAATTGCATTAATGGTTCACAGACAACAGCCGCTTTCGGCAGCTATTTTTCCTGATATTCGGCCAGCGCCCGGGCCAGCTGATCAGGACAGGAAGACCCTTTATCACCGCAGCGAATACCCTGCAACTTGCGAATAACATCTTCCACCTTCATGCCTTCGGCCAGCCGGCTTACGCCCTGTAGATTTCCGGAGCAGCCGGACTGAAATTTAATCTTGGTTACAATCCCTTCTTCGACCATAAACTCGATTGTTTTTGCGCATACGCCATTGGTTGTGTAAACTGGCATAATTCACATTCCTTTCCTGGGGCTATTATAGTAATAATTATACCATAACTCGGCAGCTTTTCCTATTAGAGCCGGCGCGCAGCGTCAATCAGGGGGGGAACAACCTGCTTCTTACGTGACATAACACCAGGCAGGTACCAGGTGCCATCAGGGCAGGCCTCGCCAAAAGCGATCGTCAATACCCGCGCTGGCTGCCCATAATGCAACAGGTACGTGGCTTCATCAAGGATGCCGGTAATAAGCAGTATTGCCATATTATACTGTTCTTTTTCGCAGATAGCCTGCATGGCAGCCTGGAGTTGAGCTTGCTGCTTCAGCACATCTTTTTGATCCATAACTGAGATTTGACTAATGGCGACATAATACTCGCCAATCTGAAATTCTTTCAAATCACTGGCTACGATATCACCCGGGGTCAGTTTATCAATGACCGAACCCGCCTTCAGCATTGCCATGCCAAATTCCTGGATATCCAGACCGGCAATATCTGCCAGCTTATAGGCCGCATCACGGTCTTTAGCCGTTGCTGTCGGCGATTTAAACAATACTGTGTCGGAAATGATCGCGGCAAGTAAAAGCCCGGCTATATCTTCAGGTATTGTGACATTACGGTGCCAGTGCATGTTGGCAACAATGGTGGCCGTCGAGCCTACCGGCTCATGTTTAATAAAAATTGGCTCACTGGTTTCCATCCCGCCCAGCCGGTGATGGTCAATGATCTCGATGATCTTAGCCTCTTCAATCCCATCCACAGCCTGGGAACGTTCGTTATGGTCAACCAGAATAATCTGATTCCGTTCTGGCACAATCAGCCGGTCCCGGTCAATCAGACCAACCATCCTGCCGTTTTGCACAACAGGATAATTACGGTAGCCGGTTCGGATAATAATTTCTTTCAGATCGGCAACCATATCATCCGGTTTAAATGCTGTCACATTGGCTTTCATAACCTTCCCTACCGGGATGCTCTGATTGATTAGGCGACCGCAGGTATACGTGTCATAGGGGGCTCTGATAATATAGGTCCCGGCTGACCGGGCAGCCGCCTCCACCTCCGGGGCCACTTCAAAATCGCCGGTTATAATCAGACAGGCAATACCGGCCTCGATGCAGGTCAGCTGCACATTAGTACGGTTGCCCACCAAAACAATATCACCGGGTTTAATTACCTTCTCCATAGTCTGGGTGCGGGAAGCGGCAATTTTCACACGGCCTTCCAGTCGGCGGGTTAAATCACCGCCACAAATAAGCGTGCCGTTAAGACATCTGAGAATGCCGGCATAATCAACACCGGTTTCCCGCAAATCCTGCATACCCAGTTCATTTACATACCGTTCAGCCAAATCCCCGACGGTAACCATGCCAACTAAAGTGCCGTCCTCTTCGACAACCGGTATAGATTTTACACTGTACTGTTTGATTAATTGGCCGAGTTTTCTCAATGTATTCCAGGGGTGGATCGTGACACTGTGTTCACGCATAACATCCTTAGCCCGTGGATACATATCAAGGATCAGCACCGGCGGTTTCCTATTGAAAAAATCCAGGACATACTTAGTCTCTGCGTTGATCTTGCCGGCCCGTGCCGGAATTACATGCTCGCCCAAAGCTGCTTTGAGGTGTGCGTAGGCAATTGCTGAACAAATAGAATCTGTATCAGGATTACGATGACCAATAATGTAGATCGGTTTGGACAAGCGGTTCTCACTCCTAGGACTTTTTCTTACCATTCTACCCCTTCTGCCAGGCAAAATGCAAGCGTTCTTCCTCTTTTTCCCCGCTTAACCGATATCCTGCTCATCTTTAGCATATACTAATGAGAGTTAATAGAATCTGATAAAGAGGTACCTGTCGATGCGAATAAGGTTTGGTTATGTAGCTATCGCCCTCAATATTGCCGAAGGTTCACCAAATAAAAGCGTTACCGTAAAAAGCCTGGAAAAGATTGCCGATCCCGAGGGGCGGATCAACCGGCTGCGCCGCCTAACCCGGGAGAACCTGGCTAATACACTCCGCATCCTGCGCTACAACTCGGCCCATGACATTCATGTCTACCGCCTTACCTCCAAAACAGTACCGCTGGCGACCCATCCCCTGGCCAATAGCTGGAGCTATACGGAAGAGTTAAAAGCTGAGTGGCGGGAAATCGGTGATTACATCCAAAGCCGCAATATGCGCATCAGCGCCCACCCTGATCACTACACACTGCTGAACAGCCCGCGCGAAGATGTATTAACAGCCTCCCTGCAAGACCTTGATTATCATGTAAATATGCTGGAAGCCATGGGACTGCCGCCTGCCCCTCAGCTTGTCATTCATGTCGGCGGCCTGTATAAAGCAAAAATACCCTCATTGGAACGCTTTATCAGCCGTTTTAACCAGCTGCCTGACCGGATTCGACAACGGCTGATGATAGAAAATGACGACAAACTGTATACAGCCGCCGACGTACTCGCCCTGTGCCAAACAGTAGGCAGTCCCATGGTACTTGATATTCATCATCATGCCTGTATGAACCATGGGGAAAACCTGGCCGAACTCTGGCCGGAAGTTGTTAGAACCTGGAATGGCTGCACACCTAAAATCCACTTGTCCAGCCCCAAGAGTCCCCAGGACATTCGCAGCCATGCCGACTGTATCAATCCGGCCGATTTCCTGCCCTTCCTGGCAATAGCTAAAGAGACCGGCCATGATTTTGACGTGATGATTGAAGCAAAAAATAAAGACCAGGCACTGTTCAAGCTGCTGGACGAGCTCGAACAGATACCTGGTATTACACGGGCAGACCAAGCTGCTATTGAACTATAAGCTAAGGCCGGGCGCACTCGCCGGCTTCCCCTTTGGCAATCGCTAACCCGTGTTCAAGCGCCGGTAAAACAACCTCCAGGCATTCACGAACGCCTTTAGGACTGCCGGGTAGGTTGATAATCAGGGTCCTGGACCGCAGGCCGGCTACGGCCCGGGACAGCATAGCCCGCGAGGTAATGGCCATTGACCTGGCCCGCATTGCCTCAGGAATACCCGGGGCCAGCCGGTCAATTACCTCTAAAGTGGCTTCCGGGGTTACATCACGGGGCCCGAAACCAGTACCGCCGGTAGTGAGGATAAGATCAACCCCGAGGGTGTCTGCCATGTGAATCATCGCCTGGCTTAAGGCCGCGCGCTCATCAGGCACGATTACATAATGATCGACTGTTCCCAGACCTGTCAGCATTTCGGCAATCGCTTTACCGCTCAAATCCTCCCGCTCGCCGCGTGAACCTTTATCACTGGCGGTTATAATGCCAATACTAAACACGTTGCATCACCTCAATTGTATCGCCGGCAGCCACCGGCCCGCCGTCCACTACAATGGCAAATATACCCTCTTTGGGCATCACACAATCGCCGGCCTGATAGTAGATATTACAGCGGGTATGACATTCTTTACCGATCTGGCTGACCTCCAGCAATACCCCGCCAATCTTTATTTTGGTACCGATAGGTAAAACCGGCAGGTTGAGCCCTTCGGTAGTAATATTCTCAGCAAAATCACCCGGGTGAACATCAAGCCCCATTTGCCGCATTTTTTCGATGCTTTCCAAGGCCAGCAGACTTACCTGCCGGTGCTGAAAGCCGGCGTGAGCATCGCCTTCGAGACCAAGGCCAGGCAAAAGCATGGCCCGGCCGACATTTTTTTTGCGCTCGCCCTTATTTTTACTGGTACAAACAGCCACAATTTTTCCCTGCATACGTTAATCCTCCCTAATATAATCGCCACTTTTACCGCCTGATTTGGCCCGCAGCCGGACATATTCAATAGTCATCGATTTATCTGCCGCTTTGCACATATCATAAATGGTCAGCGCCGCAACAGACACGGACGTCAATGCTTCCATTTCTACTCCCGTCTTGCCGGTTGTTTTAACTACAGCCTTAATATCAATGGCATTGGCCGTATCGTCGATAGCAAACTCCAGTGTGACACCAGTCAATAAGAGCGGGTGGCACATCGGAATCAAGTCCCACGTCCGTTTGGCCCCCATGACCCCGGCCACCTGAGCAACGCCTAAGACATCGCCCTTACCCATGGCCCCTTGTTTTACCAGCTCAAGGGTAGCAGGTTTCATGGTAATCCGCCCTTCCGCCACCGCCTCCCGTTTGGTTTCTGCCTTTATTGTTACATCAACCATCCGTGCCTTGCCTGCATGATCAAAATGTGTCAATTCCATGGCTGCGTTTGGCTCCTTCGCGCAAATGATTTATAGTTACTATTTTGCCATTTATTTAATAATTCCTGCAATATCACAGAGACTTGTTACTGATTTGTGCATTTTACAATTCAGTTCTTAAAATGCAAGAGGCTGTATACACAGCCTCTTCATAATTACTTATTCTATTGGTTGATTAAATAGCAGCCCTAAAGATATTTTCGATCTCTTCCTGGGTAGCTTGCTTGGGATTGGTAAAACCACAAGCATCCTTCAGAGCGTTAGATGCCAGTGTCGATATATCACTTTCTTTAAACCCCTTTAAGTCTTTCAGGCCGGCAGGAATACCAATGTCAGCGGAAAGCTGGCGGATCGCGGCCAGGGCAGCGGCAGCCGCCTGTTCAACAGTCAAGCCGGCAACATCCTTACCCATCGCCTTAGCAATATCAACAAACCGCTCCGGCACAACCTTAGCATTATAATCTTCCACTGCAGGGAGTAAAATTGCATTGCAGACACCGTGAGGCAGATCATAGAAGCCGCCCAGCTGATGGGCCATGGCATGAACATAACCTAAGCTGGCATTATTGAAGGCAACGCCGGCAAGATACTCGGCATATGTCATCATTTCTCTGGCTTCCATATCCTTACCATCGGCAACGGCTCTCCGCAAGAAGCCGGAAATCAGCTCAATGGCTTTAATGGCGGCACAATCAGTAACAGGGGTGGCAATTATGGAAACATAAGCCTCTACCGCATGAGTCAGGGCATCCATTCCTGTTGCTGCGGTCAGCGAAGGCGGCATGGCAACCATCAAATCCGCATCATCAACTGCAATTACGGGCGTTGTGTGCCAGTCGACTATGGCCATCTTGATGTGACGGCTTTCATCGGTAATAATGCAGAACCGGGTCATTTGGCTGGCAGTACCGGAGGTTGTGTTAACAGCAATCAGCGGCATTTGCGGTTTCGCTGATTTATTAACCCCTTCATAATCTTCAATCTTGCCACCATTGGCAGCAACGAGGGCAATACCTTTCGCACAGTCATGCGGTGAACCGCCGCCGAAAGACACAACAAAATCGCATTGGTTGTCCTGCAGTAATTTCAGGCCGTCGTTTACATTACCAACTGTGGGATTAGGCTGAGCACCATCAAAAATAACATATTGCACATCTATTTTTTCAAGCACATCGGTGAGCTTTTTGATAAGTTGGATTTGAACAAGAACCTTATCACTGACAATCAATGCTTTTTTAAAACCCATAGGCTTTATGTAATCTGCGATGTCTTCAAGACAGCCAACCCCCATAATACTGACCGGAGGCATAAAATACCCATAAGATTTTTTTGTCATAATATAACTCCTCCTTGTTTTCTAACTCAACTTTGGCTTACCTGGCAAACAACCAACCTAACCGGGGCTATCGATGGTTAACCTAATGAATTATTGGTCTCATTCACCCCTCCTCCAGATCTTGATATATTTACAGGGTACTCCAAGGCACTGTGACCTTTAGCTGCTCATATTCTCAATATTCAGAATTCATCATCTACATACTAAGCATGTAACTTCGTAAAAGCCAAAGTTCCCAGGATAGTAAATCACGCTATAAATTTATTGCAAAAATCATGCCATTCTGTTTTCGTCTATTATTATTTATTATATAGGCTTATTATGGTAAATTGTTAGCTAAATGCAACATTTGTGACAAGATTGTGTTACATTTACCTCACACATGTAGGACACCTGCTTCGCGAAAAAAAAACAACCCGTACCCATGTACGGATTGCCTGCTAGCGTCCAATGTGTATGCGTGTTGCCAAAAGCCATTTGATGGCAGCTTGCTTGGCATCAACGTAGTTTTCGTATTGCTCTTTGATGTTAAGCTCCTGGCGCTCACTATCAGGAATTATGCCAAAACCAGAAATAAGATATCTGTTTTGGCTGTAGGAGATCGCAATATAAATAGCATCAAGTGTAAAGGGATGCGCGAGGTTTGTATACGGCTCATAATAAATCGCACATTCCTGACCTTCCTGCCGGCTCTTATCTGCCTGCTCCACCCAAACGCAATGGTTCGCAAGGGCAATATCCCGCAGGGGGTTTTCGAAAGTATATAGCATTGGGATGCGCGAGTGCACGGTCTTCAAAAGCTGCACCTTCTTTTTGTCTTAGTATTAATCTAATTGACTATCATAATAACAAAAAATAAAAATAAAATCAAAATGGCTTAACCTCTCTGGTAAAGAGGTTAAGCCATTGAATGAAAATTAACCGCCAATCTGTGACATTTGCCGGAAAAACTTGGTCTGGCCGCCGGCATTGGCTAGGGTATGGCCCTGGGGCTTATCGGTTATGGTCTGATAAAAAAGCTCGGCAATCTCTATATCACTGGCCCCCTGACGTAAGGCAGCCTTAATATCAAGCTCCTGATTGGATAAGAGACAAGGTTTAAACTTTCCATCGGCAGTCAGGCGAATCCGGTTGCAAACATCACAAAAGTGTTCTGATATCGGCGTAATAAAGCCAAAAGTGCCTTGAGCCTGTGGCAGATAAAAATATTTTGCCGGGCCATTGCCCTGAATATCCAGCGTCGGTTTTAGTGTCCCCCGGCCAAAAGCATTAATGATACCCTTAATCTCCTCAATCCCGGGACCTGCACAAACCTGACTCTCTCCAATTGGCATATATTCAATAAACCTGACTGAAATAGGTTGCCGGTGTACTAAATCAACAAAATAAGCCAGATCACGCTCAGTAATTATACTGGTAAGAACAACATTAAGCTTTAACGGTGTCAGCCCCGCAGCCACAGCGCTCTGCAAGCCATTCATTGTTTTGGCAAGATCCCCGCCGCAGGTAATCTTGCGGAACCGGTCCGGGTCAATGGTATCAAGGCTGATATTTACCCGGTTTAAACCGGCATCTTTAAGTTTGGCAGCCATACCGCCCAGCAAACTGCCATTTGTAGTAAGTGATATATCAGTAATTGTCTTAAGATTGGCAATGCTGCGGATAAACCCGACAATCCCCCGCCGCACCAGCGGCTCACCGCCTGTTAAGCGGATTTTACTGACACCATGCGCGCTTACCACACGGATAACCCGCAGCAGTTCTTCATAGCTGAGAATGTCGGTATGGCTGAGCAGCTTGACCCCCTGCTCCGGCATACAATATGCGCAGCGAAAGTTACAGCGGTCTGTTACAGAAACCCGCAAATAGTTAATTTGACGATTATAGCCGTCATACATAGCATCAGTCCTTTGCTATTTCTGTTTTTAACACACGGAGTTCCAGCCAAGCAGCCATTGCCCCGGGATCATCAAGCGGAAAATGTGGTATCTCTTGATAAAGCAAGGTATCACTCACGACAGCAAGAAGCTCGGGCTTAACACCAAGCGGTTGGTTGCCAGCAGCTTGACGATACACCTCAATTTTAGGTTTGGACTCCTGCTTATAGCCTTCAGTAATAATGATATCAACATTGTCTATAAAACTGGCTATTTGGTCAAGCGGCAGTTCCTGGTCCGTTTTCCTGATTATAGCTACTTTTGCCGGTGATGCCAGACAGACGGTGTCGGCCCCCGCCTGCGTATGCCGCCAGGTATCTTTACCAGGCATGTCGATCTCAAAATCATTGTGATGGTGTTTAATGACCGCAACCTTGTACCCCCGGTTCTTAAGTTCACTGATTAACTTCTCCAGGTATGTCGTTTTCCCGCTGTTGGACTGCCCCACCACAGATATTATCGGAATCATAATGTGACGCTCCTTTATTAACAGGACAATTGTCTTTATTTTTAGAATTCTCCCTGTTAAGTATAATCCCTGCCTCTGAACTGGGTAGTACGGTTTTTTCTTTAGTTTAGCAGGAATTTATTCAATAATCTTGGAAAAATAGTAGATATACTTATATATTATGGAGGTGTCCCTTTTGACAACCTTACTGTTTCACGGTCATGCCTGTTTTTCGCTGACCCACGGCAATACCTCATTATTGTTTGACCCGTTTTTTACCGGCAACCCGCTCACCACCACCAACCCCGAAGACATTACCTGCAACTATATCCTGGTCAGCCATGGCCATGGCGATCATCTTGGCGACACTGTTCAGATTGCCAAAAAGACAGGTGCCACCGTTATCGCCACCGCTGAGCTGGCCGCACAGGTCGGCCAGCAGGATTGCGCCAACATCAGCATGCATTTGGGCGGTAAACGCACCTTCGATTTCGGCTATGTCAGGATTACCCCTGCTTTTCACGGCGCCGGTGTGCCTGGCGGACATGCAGCCGGTTTTATCGTAAACTTTTTTGGCAAAACAGTGTATTTTGCCGGTGACACAGCCCTCTTTGGCGACATGGCTCTCCTGGGCCGGTTGGAGACAATTGATTACGCCCTGCTGCCGATTGGCGATAACTATACAATGGGACCGGCTGATGCCCTGGAGGCAGTTAAACTACTCACCCCCCGCGCCGTTGTCCCTATGCACTATAATACCTGGCCCATTATCGCCCAGTCGCCGGAAGCCTTCAAAGCCAAGGTTGAGGCCGAATTAGATATTCCGGTCACGATTATGGCCCCTGGTCAAAGTATAGCATTATAAAGTAAGCTGACCTTTGCTAAAAAGCAAGCGGGATGTGTCATTCTGGCAGAGTGACACGCCCGCTTGCTTTTTATAGTTCTTTGACCATAGCAATTTCATCACAATTGGGAAATTTGGGGCAGTTAATGCATTCTTTCCACATTTTGTGAGGTACACTTTCCTTGGGTACTTCTTTGAAGTTCAGCCTGGCAAAAAATCCAGGCTGGTAAGTTAAGGCAAACAGGGTTTTTACCCCCAGTGCCCGGGCCTCTTCTGTCAGCCTGTCAACAATTTCACGGCCAACTCCGGTTTTGACCTTACTGGGATGAACTGCCAAAGCCCTAATTTCCGCCAGTTCATCCCACACGAGATGAAGTGCGGCTACGCCGACAACTTTGCCGTCCTCTTCAGCCAGTATAAATTCCCGCAGCCCTTCATACAGGGTATTGCGGGCCCGTGCCAGCATCAGCCCCTGTTCGGCATAGTCATTAATCAGCTTGAGAATATCTTCAACATCACTAAATTTTGCTTTACGAAAAATCATGCTTCATCCTCCAACTCTAGCACTTCATCTTTCTTCAAACTATCCTTGGTTTTAAAGGAGATGAAGCGTCATGTAACATTATACATTCAAGCTAATATTTATACAACATTTTTATTGCAAAAGGCTGCTTGGACATAAATCACAGAGGGGGCAGACCTGACACAGCGGCTTAACCGCCTTGCAAACCTTGCGCCCATGCCAAATCAGCCAATGGTGGGCATCGCTCCACTGTTCCCGGGGAATTGCCCGCATCAGCCCCTGCTCAACAGCAAGCGGCGTTTCACCGCTCGCCAGCTTCAGGCGGTTCGACACCCGAAAGACATGAGTATCAACAGCAATTGCCGGAACTCCAAACAGTTGGCTTAAAAGAACATTAGCCGTTTTGCGCCCGACCCCCGGCAGTTGAACCAGATCAGCAAAATTTCCCGGTACCTGGCCGCTATAGTCCCGGCATAATTTCTCACAGGTTGCCAGAATATTTTTTGCCTTACTGCGGAATAGTCCACAATCGCGGATTTCCTGCTCAAGTCCGGCCTGACCAAGTTCCAGTATCTTTTCCGGCGTATTGTAACGGGGAAACATCCGGGCTGTGATAATATTGACCCTGGCATCTGTACACTGTGCCGACAGTATAACTGCAATCATTAGCTCAAAAGGGGTAGAATAGGTTAGCGCCGTTGTCGTGTCTTTATAAGACTGCTCTAACCGTTCCAGCATTGTTTTCTTCATTGCTTTCGTAATACGCATGGCCGCGGCCTCCAGTTTCCTAATGATATAATTTGAAACTATTGTATCCTAATTATAATTGCAACCGCAAACTTTGTCTTTATCCGGAATAATGAATTTTGTATTCTTGGCTGAATTTCATAATAGTTATTTTAATCTATCAGGTTTTGTGGTATCTTCTTTCTATTGGGTTTGCCGGCACCCCGGGCCCAAACTTTTTAAAGAAAGAGAGGTAATCCTGCCTATCATCAAGAGAGGAAATGAGGTGAATTTCAGGCTACAGGTACATCAATAAAATTTAATAGTGACGAAAGGACAGATCCTATGAAAACACCATTGTTAAAGTCTTTGCATACCCAGGTATTTGCCGCCATTATTTTGGGTGTGGCCCTGGGGCACTTTTATCCGGCAATGGGCGAAAGCATGAAACCGCTGGGTGATGGGTTTATCAAACTCATTAAAATGATTATCGCCCCCATTATTTTCTGCACCATTGTTACTGGTATTGCCGGCATGGATGATATTAAGAAGGTCGGCCGCGTAGGGGCAAAAGCATTAATCTACTTTGAGGCTGTAACAACCTTTGCGCTCATTATGGGATTATTCCTGGTTAACTGGCTTAAACCGGGAGCCGGCATGAATGTTGATGTCAGCAAACTTGACACCAACGCCATAGCGGCCTATACGACAGCGGCTAAAGCCCAAAGCACGGTAGACTTTTTCATGAATATCATTCCTACCAGTGTTGTCGATGCTTTTGCCAAAGGTGATATTCTCCAGGTGCTGCTATTTTCCATCCTTTTTGGCTGGGCACTGCTGCTTATGGGCAAAAGAAGTGAACCGCTGTTCCAGCTGATTAGCGATATCTCACACAGTTTTTTTGTCATCGTCGACATTATTATGAAAATCGCTCCTATTGGTGTTTTTGGGGCAATGGCATTTACCATCGGCAAATACGGTATTGCTTCCCTGGGACCCCTGGCCAAGCTCTTAGGCTGCTTCTATGCCACCTGTGCACTTTTTGTTTTTATTGTCCTGGGGACAATTGCCAGATGGGCCAATGTCAGCATGCTAAAATTTCTTACCTATATCAAAGAAGAGTTATTGATCGTCCTTGGTACTTCTTCTTCGGAAAGCGTCTTGCCGAGAATTATGGAGAAACTGGAAAAGCTCGGCTGCCCAAAATCAATTGTCGGCCTGGTTGTGCCGACAGGCTATTCCTTTAACCTGGACGGGACTTCGATCTATCTGACAATGGCAGCCATCTTCGTAGCTCAGGCAACCAATACCGATCTTACGCTAATGCAGGAATTAACAATCCTGGCAGTGCTGCTGCTTACCTCCAAAGGCGCATCCGGCGTAACCGGCAGCGGTTTTATTGTGTTGGCTGCCACCTTATCTGTAATACCGGGAATTCCGGTCGCAGGCCTGGCCATAATATTCGGCATTGACAGGTTTATGTCACTGGGCCGGGCCATCACTAACCTCATTGGCAACGGCATTGCCACGATTGTTGTCTCAAAATGGGAAAATGAGCTTGACACACTAAAACTCAGCCAGACTTTATCCCAGCAAACAGTAAATGATCAGACAATTAACCACTTATCCTAATTAATATAATAAATTACTAATACCTCTATACCAATTGAAAGGGGCTCACAGGCATGAATTCGCTTGTTATCTGCAGCTATACCCGATCGATATGTAATGGTATAAAAGGTTTAGTCGAGTTATTCTGGAATGCAAACTTTGCGGCCCGGCCTGCGGAACAAACAGAGATCAACCCGTGTTCCGGCCTCACTCACGGCAATAACCGCCCTGCGACAATTTGCGTTCATTGCGATACGACAGCAACCTAGGACCTTGGCAGCCTGCAGCAGGAAGCCAAGGTTCATTTTTTTGCAAAAAAAGGCCACCATCTGCACCTGAACCCTAGATGGCGGCCGGGGTTATTATTTAATGATTTTTTGGATAGCTTGGGCAGCATAATCAACATCATCGGCAGTGATGCCCCAATGAGTAATCATGCGGCAGGCATAAGGCCCAATCGGCTTCACCTTTATTTGTTGCTGCAGCAACGCCGCAGTGACAAAAGCTGCGTCTTTTCCGGTCTGTTCAAAATCAATCTGAACAACATTGGTTTTGACCTGCTTAACGTTAACCAGCCGCTCGTCTATCGCCGCCAGGGCGTTAGCCAGCCGGCAGGCGTTGGCATGATCCTCGTGCAGCCGCTCGCGCATGGTCTCCAGGGCAATAATACCGGCCGCAGCCATATGTCCGGCCTGGCGCAGGCCGCCGCCAAGCCGCTGCTTAATCCAGCGGGCCTTCTCAATAAACGGCTGACTGCCAACCAGCATCGATCCGAACGGAGCTGCCAGGCCCTTAGTCAGGCAAAACTGCAACGCATCCACATCTTTCGCCAACTCTTTTACATCACACTGCAGCGCTTCAGCAGCATTAAAAATGCGCGCCCCGTCAAGATACACAGCCAGGCCGTGGTTGCGGGCCAGTTCGGCCATTTCTGCCTGGTATGCCGGTGACAGCGGATAACCCCTGTTCAAATCATACGTATTTTCGAGGCAGAGTACCCGGCTGACCGGCGATTGAACGCCGCGGGGCCTGATCGCCTTTTGTATATCCCGGACGGCAAAATGCCCTTCCAGGCTGGGTATAGGACGGGCCTGAACACAGGCCAAAGCAGCCAAAGCGCCTACCTCCAGATTATACATATGGGTCTCTTCACCTAAAATAATCTCATCACCCAGCTGAGTTAGCGCCATAATGGCAATCTGGTTGGCCATTGTCCCGGAAACGGTCAGTAATGCGGCCTCTTTACCAAACATCGCCGCACTTAAGTCTTCCAGCTTTTTGACCGTAGGATCCTCTCCCAGTATATCATCACCAACCACGGCGTCCATCATCGCTTGCCGCATTGCCGGGGTCGCCTGTGTAACCGTATCACTCCTAAAATCCTTGAACATACATATCGCCTCCGCTTCTGCATAGTAGTACATAATCCTTAGTGTAGTTACAATCAATATGTAAACTTTACACTAAAGTATATAAGCAACCGCAACCGGTGTCAATTCTTTTTCAGCTCGCCATAAGTCCCTCGCAATAATACTTTTATAATATTTTTTAATCACAAGATTTACAATTATCCTGATTTAATTTAAAATATCGCAAAACCATTGACACAACAATCTTATCTGTTATAATAAATTCATGATCTAAAAGTAACATATACAGGGTGGTTTTTAACAATGGCAACCTCACAGCATGCATACGCAACTGCATACTTTTTCTTTTTTGCTTGGGCCAGCTTTTTTGGTGCAGGCTTATTTCCCTTTAACAACTTAATAAATGACTTACCTGTGAGTCCTTAAAAAATACAAATAAAACTGCTGTATAACAAACCTAAGGCTCATTGAGACTTAGGTTTTTACTTTTATAGACTATATATGTACAGGAGGCGTTTTCGTTGGTTATTGTGTTAAATTCTTCAACAACACCCGAGCAAATTGAAAAACTGAAACAGGAGCTGGAGAACTTTGGCTGCAGCGTATGGCCCACCTATGGCAAATTCCAGACAATACTGGGAATCGTCGGCGATACGGGTAAGCTTGATCGTGACTACTTATTAAGCAAGCCTTTTGTGGAGAAAGTACTTTCCGTACAGGAACCGTATAAAAAAGCCAATCGCACCTTTCATCCGGAAAATACAATTATTAATGTTGGCAACCAAACAATCGGCGGCAAGCAGGTGGCGGTCATCGCCGGCCCCTGTTCTGTTGAAAGCCCGGAGCAAATTGTATCAATAGCCCAGCAGGTCAAAGCTGCCGGTGCCGGCTTCCTGCGGGGCGGTGCCTTTAAACCCCGTTCCTCCCCCTACAGCTTTCAGGGTATGCAGCAGGAAGGTCTGGAACTGTTAAAACAGGCCCGACAGGCATCAGGGCTGCCGGTTGTCACCGAAATCATGTCAATTAAACAATTGGAAAGCTATCATGAAGACATTGATATTATTCAGATTGGTGCCCGCAACATGCAAAACTTTGACCTGTTAAAAGCAGCTGGTCAAGTTGATAAACCGATCCTGCTCAAACGGGGCCAAAGTGCGACCATCGAAGAACTCTTAATGGCTGCAGAATATATCATGGCCGGCGGCAATGAAAACGTAATTCTGTGCGAACGGGGCATACGTACCTTCGAAACCTATACCCGCAACACCCTCGACCTGAGCGCTGTACTGGCTATTAAAAGGCTCAGCCACCTGCCGGTAATTGTCGACCCCAGCCATGCCGCCGGACTCTGGTGGATGGTCGAGTCACTGTCCAAGGCCGCCGTTGCCGTAGGGGCGGACGGCTTAATCATTGAAGTTCACCAGGACCCCAGCAATGCCAAATGCGATGGCCAGCAATCAATAAAACCCGAACGCTTCGCCTCCCTCATGAAATCCTTGCGGGAAATTGCGCACATCGATAATCGTACCCTCTAACCCGGTACCTTTGTCAGCCCTAATCCAGTAAATACTGACGGTCTATTTTTCAGTTAACAATAGAACCAGCCCCGCGAGCGGCTCACGGGGCTGGTTCTTATACGTTATTTTTTGGATCTAGGGCAGAACCTGCTGCACTCTGCCGACGGTGCCGTCAGTCAGCCGGACTTTAATACCACGGTGGTGGACGGCGCTGCTTGTCAGAATGTCTTTGACAATGCCCTCGGTTAATTGACCTGTACGTTGGTGAGGCTTTTGGACAACCTTTACCCTGGCACCGGGGATAATATTTTTACGCTGAGTTCCATCCATAATCTGCTCCTATTCCGCCTGGCACTTCTGGTTGCCGCCAGGCACTGGCTTTACTAAATAACGGTTTGGGGAACAGCCGTTTACTTAAAGCCGAATAACGGGCCGTTCCTTGTTATATTATTATTGTAATTATTTTTTAATTATCCGTCTATTTTTTTCGTCCCTTCCCCATGTTACTATAGTTTCAGGATCCTGGCCAGGAAATATTTGTTAGTAAGGAGCGAGAGAATGAAATATTACCTGTCAATCATGCTTTTAGCCAGCCTGTTTTGTTTTTCCCTGCCAGCGACCGGGCAGGCCAGTAGTATTTTCCACACTGACTTAAGCAGATTTTTTGCAGGTTATGAAGGAACATTCGTTTTATATGACGAAGATTCCGATCAATACACAATCTACAATGAACAACAGAGCCAGGTTCGTTTGAGTCCCTGCTCTACCTTTAAAATTGCAAATTCGCTGATCGGCCTGGAAAGCGGTGTTCTCGCCAAAGACGATGCGCTCACCCGGCTGCCCTGGAATGGTCACCAGTATTCGATCCCGGCCTGGAACCGCGACCACACTCTGGCCTCGGCGATGGCCAATTCGGTTGTCTGGTACTACCAGGAAGTAGCAAGAAGAATTGGGCCGGCCCGCATGCAGGAGTCTGTTAATAAACTGCATTATGGCAATCAGGATATTAGTGGCGGCATTGACCGGTTTTGGCTGGAATCAAGTTTAAAAATCTCGGCCCGGGAACAGGTTGAATTGCTAAAACAACTGTACAATGACAAGCTGCCATTTGCCCCTGAAAACATGGCTGTGGTAAGAAAAATTATGGTTCAATCCGTCGGCGATAATCTCGTGTTCTCAGGCAAAACAGGTTCTGCCTATCAAAATGGACAGTACGTCCTAGGCTGGTTTGTTGGCGCTGTGGAAAAAAACGGGCATAAGTATTTCTTTGCGACAAATATCCAAAATGGGCCGGACGCCCAGGGCAGCACAGCCAGGGAAATATCCAGGCAAATCCTAACAGAACTGGAATTGCTTTAATAGAAAAAGTCACCGCTGCTTACGGTGACTTTTTCTGCTTATCTATTTTTTAGCTCTAAAACTGATGGTTAGGACCCTGCAGGGTATCCTAGAAAGGAGCAATTATGGCTGCTGATTTCCTTATTTTAGAAAAAGGATTCCCTTATGAACCAGGCTACAAGTTAGGTCTTACGCACGGGCAAATTGTATTAGGCCGTACGGGACTTACCGAAAAGCCTGACATCTGCTTTGAAAACAAGTTTATATCCCGCAAACATTGTGCACTCCAAATCAGTGAGAGTGGAATTATGTTGACTGATTTACATAGCAAACATGGCACCCTTGTCAATAAACAGCCCGTCCTCCCCGGTGTCCCCATTATGCTTAAGCACAATGACCGGATCATTCTCGCTCACGGCGCCGCTGTGCTGCGTTACAGCAGTCCGGAGACCCCCGACGATACAACCCTGGAGCTGAGCAATACAAATTATCATACCGCCCTGTCCCTGCCGGACACGGGCGCACTAAAACTGGATCTCCCGAAAAGGCAGTGTTTTGTAAATAACGAGCGGATAACTCTGTCACCTAAAGAATGGGATCTCCTCCGGCTGCTTTATTCGCACCGCAATCAGACAGTCCCCTATGACCAGATCCGGGTACAGGTATGGCCGGAACGCATACTTAAAACCGGCGCCGTCCCCAGTGTCGGCCTTGATGAGATCAACCTGCTTATATACCGGTTGCGTCAAAAGCTGGGCAGTCAGGGCACTCTCATTAAAAATAGCCGCGGTGTAGGCTGCCTCTTAGAACTATAATCCCCCTTCAGGCAGTGTAAAACCGGCCACCAGCCCTTCTTTTGCCTTGCGTTTCATGTGTTTTATCGCCCATTCCCGCTTGCGGGCCAGGCTGGCATTGGGCTGAAGCTCATAATAGATTAAGGCAACAGGCAGGCGGCTCCGGGTGTACCGGGCACCGGTGCCGGCATTATGGGCGGCTATTCTTGTTACCAGGTTAGTCGTCCAGCCTGTGTAGAACGTCCCGTCAGCACATTGCACGATATAAGTATATGCCATAAATATCAACCAACAATCCTTACTGCGGCTGCCGCAAAAATTCGTACAGTGTTTGTTCACCGATATATAATTGCTCAACAACGCCATACCCATCTTTAATCCGGACGGCCGCAACACCTGTTTTACCGGCGCTTTCCCCATATGCATTTTCTGCTGCCGGTGCCAGATTTTCCGGCAAATAATAGCGGGTAAACGGCAAAGTTACATGCGCAGTCCCCGGCCCTTTAGCATAGGCCCTGACTTTTACATAATAACCCTGGGCAGGACGGTTGACACTAACCGCGCTGATATAGGCCTGCCCCTCGGCATTCTCTGCAATGAGGGCATATACCTGCTGACCGGTAATCAGGTCGCCGGTAACCGGAGCAGTATCTTCTTTAAACCGCAGATCAATATAACGACCCTTGAAAGCATCAGCCGGGTCCACTGGTGCGGTTTGCCAGTAAAACCGGTGCCCGGTCTGTAAAATATCTTCCCAACGCCAGGCCATATAGAGGGGAGCCGCAGCCTGTAACAAGGCCACCACCACAAATAAACCCAGCAAGAGCCGCTTATTTTTCATGCTGCCACCCCGCTTTGCGGCGTACTAACAGTACATTGGCCACCAGGAAACCAATACCGAGTAAGACAAATATCACGCCCCGCACAACAAAGCTGACATCAATATCAAAGAACCGGGCCACGATCAGGGCCGCCAGCATGATCATCCCCAGGTTTACGATGCCTAAATGAAATTTTTTCACGCCCTGGGCGATAAGGCTGATGCTCAAACTCAGCATATACACGTTTACTATAAGAGTTGCGCCAAAGCCACTGTGATCGTAACCCTGAATTAAGTAAGCCAGACCGACAATCCCGGGCAGGACAGCGAACTTCCCGGCCTCCAGCTGCCGGCTCTTCATAAGCGCAACATTACCAACCACCACCATTAGCAATAGCACCGCAGCAATTACCCAGGCGACAGGCTGAATGGAGTTCCAGGCTAGTGCCACATTCCGCCAGATTTCATTAAAGGTCAGAATAAAGGTCAACCCGATGCTGCCGGCCAGACCTACCGCAGTAAACGGCAGGAGCCTGCCTTGCCCGGGACTACTGATAAACCCTAGCTCTCCACCCAGATAAGTTACGGCAAACAAGGCACTAAACACCAGGAAGCCCAGCCCGGCCAGATAGTCTGAGAAAGCGATTGTAAAGCAAATATAAAAACAAACCGTGAGTACCCATAAAGAAATAGCGGTCGTATTGGCATACCGGCTGTGCTTAAGCAATCCCCAATAATGAGGCAGCGCCAGTCCGAACAAACCCCAGATCCATTGTTTGCTCAGACCATAATGACTCCCGGCCCAGAAGGTAATGCCAACAGTATACAACATAGCCACGCTGGCCGAATTCAGCAAATACACGACAGGCAGCGACAGCAGCATCCAGGTAAGCAAAAAGGCATCGGTATCTTCCACCAGATGATAAGTCTGGCCGACTAAAGCCATGGCAGCGCCAACCATTAGCATCAGCAGGGTACCAGCCCCCTCCCGCCAGGCCGTGCTGTCCCGTTTAAACCAGAGCACGCCGCCGGCAAGCACCTGTGCGGCTACCAACAGGACAAGGGAAACTACCAGACGGTTTAACTTGGTTAACTGTGCCCAGTTATGCGCCAAAATCAGGATAATGCCGAGACCAACCAGCAATGCGCCAATCACACCGAAGATCACGAGAAAGGTCCTGGTTCCGGCATTCCCGTCAACAGGGCCATAATATTTTCTTATCTGTTCAGCACTTTCAGCCGGCAGGATTCCTTTGTCCACAAGCTCCGGCAGTTGCTGATAGAGCCACTCCACCGCTTTTTTATTCATAAGCAAACGCTCCTGCAACAACAATTACTTACCTTATATATATTCTCTTTCCCTGGCAAGTATAATATTCCTTCAGTTCCCAATGCAACCTATCTTCCAGACCACCGCTAAGACCCGGCGGCACCGAAATGCTTGCATAATACGGCCTTAATTGCCGCATAGCCCACACCGTCAGGCAAGGCGTCTTTAAACAGCTTTAACTGCTGCCCGCCAACTTCTTTAATCTTGGCAATAATT
Organism: Bacillota bacterium; assembly: GCA_023388195.1. GTDB lineage: Bacteria > Bacillota > Negativicutes > Sporomusales > Sporomusaceae > Sporomusa. The sequence continues at coordinate 6,705 of JAEWGR010000097.1, read as the reverse complement.
AATTCTTCATACTCGGCAGGAATAAGCCTGTCCCAATCTACCACATGCCCTTCCTGGGCACACCGGACCAGATGGTTTTGCACCGTGTTAACCGTCAGTTCCCGTTCCCTGGCAATTTCCGCCAGTGCTGTCCCCTGCCGGTATAGTGCCAGAGTAACAATATGACTGGGCTCTGTCGCGGCTTTGCCCGGACTCTTTTTGGCAGCCGCCTTCCCTGTCGCCGCCGGCTTACTGTCAGGAACCGGCAGGGTGCTGCCGGCGGCCGCAATGTTCTCTGCCAGATATTGGGTTATAACCGCCAAAAATTCTTTACCATATTTATGCAGTTTTAGTTCCCCAACCCCCTTGATCTGCCGCAAGGCCGTAAGATCAGCCGGACGGTGCTGACTCATTTCCCGCAGGGTTGTATCGGCAAACACCACAAACGGTGGTACCCCTTCCCGTTCGGACAGCCGTTTCCGGCACACACGCAGCAGCTCAAACAAGCTGTCGTCAGCAACCAGAGGCTGCCGCTCGGCAAAGACTTTTTGCCATACCCGGGCCTCGCTTCTCAGGACAGTCATGGCCTCCGGTTCCAGCCTTACCACCGGGTACTCGCTTTCGGTCAGGCGCAGGTAGCCGGTGGCCACCAGCCGCTGTACCAGTGACTTAATAGCAGGCAGGGTGCGTTCAGCCATCAGACCATAAGTCGGCAGCCGGTCAAAGCCCAGCTGCTGGACTTTTTTATTTTTTGAACCTTTCAGCACCTCGGCAATCACCGCAATCCCAAAACGCTCCTTCAGACGGTAAACGCAGGAAAAGACTTTTTGGGCATCAACCGTAATATCCACCTGTTCACCGTCGGCCGTGCAGTTGCCGCAATGACCGCAGCCTGCTGCTGCTGCGGGTTCACCAAAATAACTTAATATATATTGCCGCAGACAGTCGGGGGTATGACAGTAATCGACCATCTCCTGCAGCTTTTTCAGCTCATGCTGCTTGCGTTCCGGCTGTTCTACCGACTTGTCAATCAGGAACCGCTGCAGAAGCGGGTCCTGCGGCCCAAACAGCAGGATGCATTCACCCGGTTCACCGTCCCGGCCGCTGCGGCCGGCTTCCTGATAGTAGGACTCCATATTCTTCGGCATGTTATAGTGGACAACATAGCGAACATTAGACTTGTCAATGCCCATACCAAAAGCATTGGTCGCAACCATTACCCGGATATCATCATATAGGAACCGCTCCTGCTGCGACATGCGCTCCTCGTCACTCAAACCGGCATGATAGCGGCCGGCGGCATAGCCTTTTTTCCGCAGCAGTTCATATAACCCGTCAACTTCTTTGCGGGTAGCCGCATAAATAATCCCGGCCTGGCCGGCATTAGCCTTAATGTACTGAAGCACAAACTGCTGCTTGTTCTCGCCGCGCAGGACGGTAAAGGACAGATTTGGCCGGTCAAATCCGGTTATATGAACCTGCGGCCACTGTAAGGCCAGCAGATTGGCAATATCGGTTTTGACCTCCGGAGTGGCGGTGGCGGTAAAGGCACCAATAACCGGCCGGCTGGGCAGATTGGCAATAAAGGTGCTGACATTCCGGTAGCTTGGCCGGAAATCATGACCCCACTGGGAAACACAATGGGCTTCATCAATAGCCAGCATGCTGATATTTATTTCTCCCACTGCCGCTTGAAACCAGTCGGCAGTCAGGCGTTCAGGAGCCACATATACCAGTTTGTAGCGGCCGGCGCGGAGTTGCTGCAACCGCCGTCCAGCCTCTGAGCCTGTCAGTGAGCTGTTGATAAAGGTAGCCGGTATTCCCTGTTCGGTTAACGCATCCACCTGATCTTTCATCAGCGAAATAAGCGGGGACACTACCACTGTAAGCCCTGGCAGCAGCATTGCCGGAATTTGAAAACACAGTGATTTCCCCGCCCCGGTGGGCATAATCGCTACCGTATCCTTGCCATTGAGCAAACTGGCAATAACTTTTGCCTGCCCGGGCCGGAATTCATCATAACCGTAATATTTTTTCAGCACGTTGCGCGCTAATTCTAGCATATGTCCAATCTCCCATTTTAAAATTAGCTCCAGCTTGCCCAAACTTCAGGGCAATAGCCAACTGTGGCTTTAGCACCGTTTCGGACTACCGGGGTTTTTAACAGCAGCGGATGATTCAGCAGCTGCTCTTCCACATCATGCACCAGATACTTAAGATTGCGTTTGGCATATTCCTTACCGGCTTTATCAATCAGGTTGTCCAGCCCGCCGGCCGACATCCTCACCTTGTCCAGCTCGCCTTTGCTTAAGCCGCGCACCGTCAGGTCGATAAACTGAAAAGCGATTTTGCGTTCCTTGAAGTAGCGCTCTGCTTTCCTGGTATCCTGGCACTTTTTTGTGCCAAATATCTGTATGTTCATCGCGTGTTTCCATAACCCCTTTTATCTGTTTTGCAAGGCTTCCACAAGCTCATTAAGGTACGTCCAGCGGTTAAGCAGCTCGTCAAGCTGCGCTTCCAGTTCCTGCTGTCTGCCAGTAAGTTCTTGCAGCAATTCAAAATTGCTGCCGGCGCCATTAATTCCCTCAGCCACCTGGGCAAGCTCCTGCTCCACCCCGGCAATGACCCCATCAATCTGCTCGTATTCCCGTTGCTCTTTGAAAGTCAGTTTCTGCGGCCGCTCTTTAGGCTTGTCTCCGGCTGCCGGCTGTTTATCGACAATAGGTTTGGCCTTATCATTAGTTTCTGCTTCCACTACGCTGATTCTGGCCTGATAGTCTGAATAGTTTCCGGGATACTGCGTAATCCGGCCCTGACCTTCAAAGGCGAATACCTTGTCAGCAATCCGGTCCAGAAAATACCGGTCATGAGACACGACAATAACGGCACCGGGAAAGTCATCAAGATAATCCTCCAGAATAGTTAAGGTCTGGATATCGAGATCATTGGTCGGTTCATCCAGCAGTAACACATTAGGTGCACTCATCAATACCCGCAACAGATACAAACGGCGTTTTTCCCCGCCTGATAACTTGGCAATCGGTGTCCACTGGAGATTAGGCGGGAACAGAAAACGCTCCAGCAGTTGCGCGGCGCTGATGGTTCCCCCATCGGCAGCAGGCAGAAAATGAGCTTCTTCCCGAATATATTCAATAACCCGTAGGTCCTGGTTCATCTCGCTGCTTTCCTGAGAGAAATAACCGATCTTGACGGTCTGACCAACCGCCACGGTGCCTTTGTCCGGGATCAGTGTCCCGGCAATCATATTAAGCAAGGTTGATTTGCCGCTGCCGTTAGGCCCGACGATTCCAACCCGGTCGTCCTTAAGCACAATATAATTAAAATCGGTAATTAGCTGCTTATCGCCAAACCCATGGCTGATATGTTCCAGCTCAACCGTCTTACGCCCCAGCCGGCTGGCGCCGGCAACGATCTCAATCTGGCCGTTACCAGCCTCCGGTGTCTGGGCGCTAAGCTCTTCAAACCGTTCAATTCTGGCTTTTTGTTTGGTGCTGCGGGCCTGGGCCCCGCGCCTTATCCAGGCCAGCTCATTCCTTAAAATATTCTGGCGCTTGCGTTCACTGGCTTCCTGCTGTTCTTCCCGCCCAGCCTTGCTCTCCAGAAACTGGCTATAGTTGCCGGTATATGTATACAGCTTGCCTTTATCGAGTTCAATGATCCGGTTTGTAACCCGGTCGAGAAAATACCGGTCATGTGTAATCATTAAGAGGGCACCTTTGCGCTTATGCAGGTACTGTTCCAGCCAGGCCACAGTATCGTTATCAATATGATTGGTGGGTTCATCCAGAATCAACAGGTCAGCCGGATTAATAAGCGCGCTGGCCAGAGCCACCCGCTTGCGCTGACCGCCGGAAAGAGTACCGACACGGGCAGCAAAATCGTCAATGCCCAGTTTAGTAAGAATTGCTTTGGCATCACTCTCCAGTTGCCACGCATTCTGATTATCCATTTGCTGGGACAAGGCGATAAGCCGTTTTTGGCGTTCCCCATCCTCAGGGTATTGCTGTGCTTCGGTCAAAGCCTGCTCATAGGCTCTCAGCACCTGCATCACCGGTGACAGTCCCTTAAATACCTGTTCCAGCACCGTGGCTTTGACATCGAATGCAGGATTCTGTGGTAAATATTCGATCCGGACACTATTGCCGGCGACTATCTTGCCGCCATCGGCCTGCTCAACCCCGGCGATAACTTGTAAAAAGGTTGATTTACCGGTGCCGTTGACACCAATCAGGCCGATTTTATCCCCATCGTCAATGCCAAAGGTAATCTGGCCGAATAATACTTTCTCACCATAGGCTTTTGACAGGTCTTCAATTGATAGTAAGTTCATAGTACAGTCCTTTTTGTTCGATTTCCTTTATTTTAACATAGATGGTCCTTTTAATGAACAGGCCACAGGCTATTCTATTTTTCGGTTTCCGGCTTTTGCCGGTGGACTGCTAAGATTATAGCCGCCATTGCTAGTGAGTAACGTTTCACCTGTTTTACCGTCGCGCTACATTATCATTAGCAATTCAATGCTTGCAAAAATAAGTTTCAGGAATTGGAATAAACTAATATCTTATTAGTTTTGACTTATTTGTTGTATATCTACAAGTATGGAAAATATCAAAGGTATACGTATATCAATATTATCTCTTTTACCTAAATCCAGATCTAAATTATGTAGAGCAGAAAAGTACTTTCCAATTAATTTTTCCGTTCTATCTTTTATGAACAGAATCTTTGATTTTTTGTTATCAACCGGAGATAATGAGGCAATACACATAATATTATCCATAGCCTGATTCAGTTCACTTTCATAAAATTCATCAAAAATACTAGAGTAAATAGCCATATTATTAGCATCATAAAAATACAAACTATCCTTGTTTACTTTAAGACTACCTAGAACCAGTTGTCCGTCTTTAACCATATAATTATCCGAATTAATTTTTATAGTACATAAGGCCGGTGCATCATCCGCCTTTTGTGAATAAAGTTGAATTAACTCAATAATTCCATTATCTAACTTACATTCGGCCTGAAAAACCACTACATTTTCAGGATTTTTAATCCAGTAATTCACGACATTTTCCCGTCTATCGCTAAATAAATACCAATCAGTATCATTATTTAATGAAGCCTCATTGCCTTCCGTTTCTTTCTCAATTAGTTCTCCCAGTATAGGTTTATTCGACTGCCCATTTAATTTATGGTATATAACTATTAACATAATCATAAGCAAAAAAACTATTATCGGAAATACCATCAATGTTCCTAAAGATCCGCCTATTTTAGAATCATAGCTACCGATAATCAATACTAACCCAAACGCTAAAAATAGCGCTATACAACCTATAATGTGATACATATAATAACTCCTTTCATTACCTCCAAATTCGTAGATTATATTGCCGTTATAGGCTTTCACCAACGCCTGTAGCCATCACAATGCCAAAAGTTGTGGTCCCGTGTCTTGGTTGCTCAGAAAAATTTCAAAACACTTTTGATTTTGCACCGAGTTGTACAATTCGGTTATAGAGGTTTTCTACACCAGGATGGCTAAAAATATAGTACTGATTATTTGACTGCAAAACTAATGCCTTGTCATTATATAAATGTTTAAATACAATAGCACTTTTACCATTTCTAAGCTTAAAATATCCTGTCGATAGCCCTGGCGCACTAAATCCACTTGTGCGCAAGCTAGGCAGCCAATCACTCCTACTCTCAACTAATCCGACATATATAGAATCAATTGCAATTAGACGTGAATTAGATCCAGTTCTTACTTCTAAATTACAATTGTTTAGCTTCCAGCCATCTCCTATATTAGTTAATGTCGACCATAGCATTATACTTAATAATATAGTTATTGGTATGATTGCTTCAAAACCAAGCTGAGATATTAATAATATAGATAATATTAAAGGAATACCTATTACTATTAAAATAAATGCTATATCCATTGGAACAAAATAAGCTGCCAGAGCTTCACGCCAGCCAAGACGATACAACATCATACTCCCCCCCAACATTTAACAATAATCTCTATAAGGTTGCATTACTGACTTAATCTACATATTTCTCTATATTATTTCCAAGATAAAAACATGCTTTACCAATTCCCATGGCGGCCCAAACCATTCAACTGTAGTTAGTTAGCAGGCACCCCCAGCAGTCTGGCAACCATAACGAGAGAGGTTAAGCCGCTGTCCTGACGCGAAAAATTAGATGCTGCAGCTTCAGTATTGATAATAAAATCAACACCTCCTTTTTTACACATTTATTCCATAACCTGCCATATTTGACATGGTTAAATATTTTCCTGTTTGCTTTAGGGAAATATTTTAATTTATTTTAATGCTTTTACATGACAAAAAGCCTGCACCATCCGGAATTTTCCAGATAATACAGGTTCTAAGCATCAGTCTATCGGGGGTTCGTATAATCCCCGGACAGCGTAGAAAATCAGCGTTATTTTAAAAATCTCTTTACTTTTATGGAAAATAGTAGTATATTTAATTGTTCTCCACGCATAGCCTTTCTCAGGCTTGCACAAACTGAACTACCGGCATATTTCAGAAAAGAAAGGTGTTCTCTGATGTCGACAAACTTTTCCGCTTTAGGCATTCGTCCTGAACTGACTCAATTTTTACAACAATCCGGTATCACCCGGCCAACCCCGGTGCAGGTACAGGCCATTCCGGTACTGCTGGCAGG